>RFGD01000318.1 GCA_003696705.1 Alphaproteobacteria bacterium
CCTCGATACCCGCGACGGGCAGTACGAGCTGACCTTCGAGGGCAAATGGCCCGAGGTGATGCTGTGGGAGATCCCCGCCCTTGCGGTGCTGATGGAGCTGCGCAGCCGCGCGGTGCTCAAGGAGATGGGCAAGTTCGAGCTGCAGGTGCTCTATGCCCGCGCCATGACCAAGCTGTGGGAGAAGATCGAGCGGCTGCGCCGCATCCCCGACCTGTCGGTGGCCGATTTCGGCACCCGCCGGCGGCATTCCTTCCTGTGGCAGGACTGGTGCGTGCAGGCGATGATCGAGGGGCTGGGCGAGAAGTTCACCGGCACCTCGAACTGCCTGATCGCCATGCGCCGCGAGGTCGAGGCCATCGGCACCAACGCCCACGAGCTGCCCATGGTCTATGCCGCGCTTGCAGAGAACGACACGGAATTGCGCCGCGCGCCCTATCGCGTGCTCGAGCAATGGCAGGAAGAGCACGAGGGCAACCTTCTCATCATTCTGCCCGACACTTTCGGGACCGAACAGTTTCTCGAGAACGCGCCGGATTGGGCGGCGGACTGGACAGGGATCCGCATCGATTCCGGCGACCCCTTCGAGATCGGCGAGATCGCCATCCGCTGGTGGAAGTCGCGCGGAAAGGATCCGCGCACGAAGCTCCTCATCTTCTCGGACGGGCTCGACGTCGACAAGATCGAGGCGCTTCATCGCCATTTCCACGGGCGCGTCCGCGTCTCTTTCGGCTGGGGCACGCTGCTGACGAACGACTTTCGCGGTTTCGCGAAGGACGACGCCCTGGCGCCGTTCAGCCTTGTGTGCAAGGCGGCAAGCGCAAACGGGCGCCCGACGGTCAAGCTGTCGGACAATCCGATCAAGGCCATGGGCCCGCCCGAGGAAATCGCGCGCTACAAGCGCGTCTTCGGCGTCGGCGAGCAGGTGGCCCTGCCCGTGACCGTCTGAGCGTCAGTCTTCGTCCCCGGCGGGGCGGCGCATCGCCTTGATCCGGCCGCGGCGCGCCTTTGCGTCGAGGCGTCGGCGGACAGAGGCGCGCGTCGGGCGCGTGGGAACGCGTCGGCGCGGCCGGACAAGGGCCTTGCGGATCAGTTCGGCCAGCCGTTCGCGCGCAATTTCCCGGTTGCGTGCCTGGCTGCGCGTCTCGTCCACGTGGATCACGATGGCGCCGTCGCGTGTCCAGCGCTGCCCGGCAAGCCGGCGCAACCGGGTCTTTACCGCCTCGGGAAGGGACGGCGAGCGGGCCGCCTCGAAGCGAAGCGTCACGGCCGTTGACACCTTGTTGACATTCTGTCCGCCCGGGCCGGAGGCCCGGGAAAAGGTTTCGGTCAGTTCCCAATCCCGGATGACGATATCGTCGGTTATGCGAAGCATGCTGTCCCTTTCGGAATACAGTCACTCCAGGACGGGAAAGGGCCGCCTGGCAGGCGGCCCTCCGAGTTCCGGGAGATGGAGCCAGTTAGAGCATTGCTCGAACGCAGGCCCAATCGTTTGGTTCTGCCCTTGGGGCTGCCCTCAGGCAGAAGTCCTCGCGACTGTCCGGACCCCTTTCTCCAACATCACTCTCGACACTGGACCACCTCCTTTCTTCAAGTTGCTGCCTGAGGAAAGGGTGCCACAGATTTTGCGTTTGTCAAAAACTTTTACGCTACCGGTTGCGTAAGTCTGCCGACGATGACGCGGAAAGGAACCAGTGCGACCAGCGCCAGCGACAGCTTCACAAGCCAGTCGGCGGTCGCAAGCGACGCCCAGAGCGGTACGACCGGGCCCACGCCCAGAAGCGGCAGCGCCTCGTTCGCCCAGCTGACGTCGTTGCCGGGTTCAAGGAACGTCAACGTGGCAGAGAAGGCGATCGTGAAGAAGATCGCCGTATCGACCGACGAGCCGACCAGCGTCGAGACAAGCGGCGCGCGCCACCACGAACCCTGCCGGAAGCGGTTGAACACCGCGATGTCCAGAAGCTGGGCAGAGAGGAAGGCAAGGCCCGAACCGAGCGCGATTCGCAGCGTCACCAGGGGGCCGAACTCGCCCACGATCTGGCTGCCGATGAACGAGCAGATGACGCCGACCACGAAGCCGGCAAGGACGACCTTTCGGGCCGGTTCCGGGCCGTAGACCCGGTTCATGACGTCGGTGACGAGGAACGCGAAGGGATAGGTGAAAGCGCCCCAGGTAAGCCAGTCCCCGACAAGAAACTGGACGAGGATGTTCGAGGCGACGACGATCGCGGCCATGGCGATCACGCCGGGAAGGATGCGGGCCATTGGACTCTCCGTTTTTTATACAAGGTCGCGGCGACTTGTGTCCGCTCCCGATTTGGCGGCGGACGGTGGCATGTACGACCTTGCACCGGGCCGGTCAAGCCCGCGGGGGCGGTGGCGCCTCAGACGCCGGCCTCGACCATCGCCCGGGCCAGGATCGGCACGGTCCGCTCGTTCAGCCCCGCGATGTTGATGCGGCTGTCGCCGACCATGTAGATGCCGAACTTCTCGCGCATGAAGGCCACCTGTTCGGGTGTCGCCCCAAGTCGAGAGAACATGCCCCGGTGGCGCGCGATGAAATCGAAGCGGTCCGAGTTCGTGAGCCGCCGAAGCTCTTCGGCCAGCGCCTCGCGGATGGCGAGCATGCCTGTGCGCACCTCCTCAAGCTCCGTTTCCCATGCCTCTCGAAGCTGCCGGTCGGCCAGGATCATCGACACGATGCGGGCGCCGTGGTCGGGGGGGAACGAGTAGTTCTGCCGGTTGAGATAGGCGAGGTTGGCTTGCGTCACCGGCTGAAGGCCCGCGTCCGGGGCCACGGCCATGAGGATTCCGGTGCGCTCTCGGTAGATGCCGAAATTCTTGGAACAGCTCGCCGCGATCAGCATCTCGGGGAAACGGCCGGCCAGAAGCCGCGTGCCGAAGGCATCGGCCTCCAGTCCGTCTCCGAATCCCTGATAGGCGATGTCGATGAACGGGATCGCGCCCTTCTCGTCCAGAAGCGCGGCGACCTCCTGCCACTGGTCCTCGGTCAGGTTGGCACCGGTCGGGTTGTGGCAGCAGCCGTGAAGAAGGACGACATCGCCGCGCCGGACCTGGGCCAGATCCTCCATCATGCCGGCGAAGTCGACGTCGCGCGTGGCTTCGTCGAAATAGCGGTACTCGGCCATCGGCATCTTCAGATACTTGATGATGGACGGATGGTTCGGCCATGTCGGCGCGGACAGCCAGACGGTCGCCTCGGGCGATGCCATGCGGATGAGCTCGAGCCCCTGGCGGATGGCCCCGGTGCCCCCGGGCGTCGCGATGCGGCCAAGGCGGTCGGCGTCGACGCTGTCGCCCAGCACGAGCGCGGCCATCGCGTCCAGATAGGCCGGGTCGCCGGCCAGGGCGGTGTAGGCCTTGGTCGTCTCGATCTCCCAGAGAAGCCGCTCGGCCTCCTTGACGGCGCGCATGACGGGCGTGACGCCCTCGGCGTTCTTGTAGACGCCCACGCCAAGGTCGATCTTGTCGGTGCGCGGGTCCTCCCGGTAGGCCTGCATGAGGGCAAGGATCTTGTCGGCCGGTTGCGGCCTGAGATTGGTCAGCATGGTGTCAGCCCTGTTCGATCTTGAGTTCCGGGTAGCTGCCCCATTCGGCCCACGACCCGTCATAGAGCGCGTGGTTTCTGTGTCCGATCCGTTCAAGGGCAAGGTTGATGATGGCAGCCGTCACACCCGACCCGCATGTCGTGATGACGGGACGGGACAGATCGGCGCCGGCGCGCTCGAAGACGCGTCGAAGCTCGTCGGGCGCCTTCATCGTGCCGTCTTCGTTCAGAAGGCTCGTGTAAGGCACGTTGACCGAGCCGGGAATGTGCCCGGCGCGCAGCCCCGGCCGGGGCTCGGGCGCCTCGCCGCGAAAGCGTTCGGCCGAGCGCGCATCGATGATCGTGTGATCGCCAAGCTTCGAGGCCGCGGCGACCTGCGTCACATCCTTCACGAGGCCCGCCTGGCGCTGGACCGTCATGTGGCGGTCCTTCACGATCGGCGGCATGTCCTCGAGCGGGCGGCCCTCGGCCTTCCATTTCGGCAGACCGCCGTCGAGCACGGCGACGTCCCGCTTGCCCATCAGGCGAAACAGCCACCAGACGCGGGCCGCCGAGAAAAGCCCCGCGCCGTCGTAGACGACAACCTGATGGCCGTCGCCAATGCCAATGGCGCGGCAGCGGCTCATGAATTTCTCGGGCGGCGGCGCCATGTGCGGAAGCGCCGAGGCGGTGTCGCTGATCTCGTCGATGTCGAAGAAGCGCGCGCCGGGAATATGGCCGGCCTCGTATTCGGCGCGGGCGTCACGACCCGAGTCCGGCATGTACCAGGATGCGTCGATGATACGAAGGTCGGGATCGTTCAGATGTCTGGCCAGCCATTCGGTCGAGACCAGCGTCTTGGGGTCGCTTTCGGCCATGTCGGGCTCCGCCGGTTGTCTGCGGCATGCCTATCCCCGACGGCAGGTTCTTGCAAGGGGCAGGGCCCGGCCCCGCCCCCGCAGGTCATTTCGCCATGGCCTTCTTGACGGCGCCGATCACGGCCATGAGCACGGCGCCGCCGACGCCGCCCGAGGCGATCGAGCCGACGATGCCGCCGCCCATGTCGGCACCGCCCATGCCCATGAGCTGTTGTCCGATCCCGCCGCCGACGATGCCGGCGATCGAGTTTCCAAGGACGCCAAGGTCAAGGTTCTTGAGAAGCTTGCCGACGACATTGCCGCCGACGGCCCCCGACACGAGGCTGATGATGAGCTGTTCCATTTTGTTTCTCTCCGACCGTCCCGTTGATGTGCGGCACATTTGGGGTCCCGCGTGGGCCACTATGCCACATGTCGGGCAGATCGCGAAATCGGATCGGTTTCGGGGCTAGCGATGCTGTTGCAGAAGGCGCTGTTTCTGGCGCGCCCAGTCGCGCTGGCGCTCCGTGTCCCGCTTGTCGTGGGTCTTCTTGCCCCTTGCGATGGCCAGCTTCAGCTTCACGATCCCGCGGTCGTTGAAATACATGACCAGCGGGACAAGCGTCATGCCCTTTCGCCGCGACGCGTCCCACAGCTTGGCCAGTTCCCGCTTGTGCACAAGAAGCTTTCGCTTGCGACGCTCCTCGTGGCCGAAGTTGCGCGCCTGGTCGTAGGGGGCAATGTAGGAATTGATGAGCCAGAGCTCGCCGTCCTCGACGCTGGCATAGCTTTCGGCGATGTTGGCCTGGCCCTGGCGCAGCGACTTGACCTCCGAGCCTTCGAGGACGATTCCGCACTCGATCTCGTCCTCGATGGCATAGTCGTAACGGGCGCGCCGGTTCTCGGCCACAACCTTGTAGTTCGGGTTGGTCTTGCTTTTGCCCCTGGCCATGCGCGTCCCTTGCCGCCCGCGCCTAGTCCAGGACGCCGGCGTGGCGCATCGCCGCGTCGATGGCGGCGCGCGTCGCATCGGTCAGGCCGACGAGCGGCAGGCGGACCTCCTCGGTGCACATGCCAAGCCGCGAGAGCGCGTATTTGGCGCCGACGAGGCCCGGCTCGAGGAAGATTGCCGTGTGGAGCGGCATCAGGCGGTCCTGATACTCGAGCGCCTTGGCATAGTCGCCGGCCAG
>RFGD01000045.1 GCA_003696705.1 Alphaproteobacteria bacterium
TCGGGCGGGTGAAGGCGCCCCGCCTTGCGGCCGGGACAGGGCCCGCGTCGCGGCTCAGGCCTTCGTGAAGCGCAGATAGGGAAGCACGGGGCGCACGTCGCCGAACTTCTCTTTCGCTTCCTCGTCAGAGAGCGACAGCGCCACGATCACGTCCTGGCCGGGCGTCCAGTTCGCCGGCGTCGCAATCGGTGCGCCGTCGGTCGCCTGAATCGCGTCGAGCGCACGGAGCACCTCGGCAAAGTTGCGACCGACCGACATCGGATAGATCATCATGAGGCGGATCTTCTTGTCCGGCCCGATGATGTAGACCACGCGCACCGTCGCCACGTCGGCGGGCGTCTCGGCCTTGTAGGCCTCGGCCGGCAGCATGTCGTAGAGCTTGGCGATCTTCATGTCGGGGTCGGCGATGATCGGGAAGGTCACGGGTGCCTTCGCGAAGCTCTCGATGTCCGCCTTCCACTTGACGTGCTCTTCGACGGGGTCGACCGACAGGCCGATCACCTTGGTGTTCCGCTTCTTCCATTCGTCCGCAAGCTGCGCCACGGCGCCGAATTCGGTCGTGCAGACGGGCGTGAAGTCCTTCGGGTGCGAGAACAGGATCGCGTAGCTGTCGCCGATCCACTCGTGAAAGTCGATCTTCCCTTCGGTGGTGTCCGCGGTGAAATTGGGTGCCAGATCATTGATGCGAAGTGCCATGAAAATCCCTCCTGCGTGCTGAAAGCGCCGGGTTGGCCCCGGCAGGCTGTGGCTAACATATGCCCAAGCCATCCGCTTTCCAATAGCGCTTGCAGCACGCCCCGCGTGGTGCCAGTTTGGCGCCGGAAACAGAAGGGAACGGGCATGATCGAAAGACGACAGTTCTACATCGACGGCGCATGGACGGACCCGAGGGACGGGCGCGATCTGCCCGTGATCGACCCGGCCACGGAAGAGCCTTGCGCGGTGATCTCGCTGGGTGGCCAGGCGGACACGGATGCTGCCGTCGCCGCCGCCAGAGGGGCGTTCGAGGACTGGGCCTTCACGCCCCACGCCGAGCGCGTCGCGCTTCTCGAGCGGCTGCTCGAGATCTACAACGCCCGCGCCGACGAGATGGCCGAGGCCATAAGCCTCGAGATGGGCGCGCCCATCGACATGGCGCGCGAACAGCAGGTTCCCGCCGGCAGCTGGCACACCCGGAACTTCATCCGCGCGCTGAAGGACTTCGCCTTCGAACGGCCGCTCGGCCCCCACGCCCCCGAGGACCGGATCCTCATGGACCCCGTGGGCGTCGTCGCCGCGATCACGCCCTGGAACTGGCCGATGAACCAGGTGACGCTGAAGGTCGTGCCGGCCCTCGGCGTCGGCTGCACGGTGGTCCTGAAACCGTCCGAGGTCGCACCGCTGAGCGCGCTCCTGTTTGCCGAGATGATCGACGAAGCCGGATTCCCGAAGGGCGTCTTCAATCTCGTCAACGGCGACGGGGCGGGCGTCGGCACGCAGCTTTCTGTCCACCCCGACGTCGACATGGTCAGCTTCACCGGCTCGACCCGCGCCGGTATCGCGATTTCCAAGAACGCGGCCGACACGATCAAGCGGGTCGCGCTGGAGCTGGGCGGCAAGGGGGCCAACATCGTCTTTGCCGATGCCGACGAGAAGGCCGTCGTGCGGGGCGTCCGGCACTGTTTCAACAACACGGGCCAGTCCTGCAACGCGCCGACACGGATGCTCGTCGAACGCAGCGTCTACGACGATGCCGTGGAAACGGCGCGACAGGTTGCGGAGAAGACGGCCGTCGGCTCGCCCCGCGAACCGGGTCGGCACATCGGCCCGGTCGTCAGCGAAGCCCAGTTCGAGAAGATCCAGCGCCTTATCGAGAAGGGAATCGAAGAGGGCGCGCGGCTTGTCGCCGGCGGTCCGGGCCGCCCTGAAGGTTTCAACCGCGGCTATTTCGTGCGCCCGACGGTGTTTGCGGACGTCTCGAACGACATGACCATCGCGCAAGAGGAAATCTTCGGCCCGGTCCTGTCGATCATTCCCTTCGACACCGAGGAAGACGCCGTTCGCATCGCCAATGACACGGTCTACGGCCTCACGAACTACGTCCAGAGCCAGGACATCGAAAGGTGCCGCCGCGTGGCGCGCCGGCTCCGGTCCGGCATGGTCGAGATGAACGGCAAGCCGCGGGGCGCGGGGTCTCCGTTCGGGGGCGTCAAGCAGTCCGGCAACGGCCGTGAAGGCGGCGTGTGGGGCATCGAGGAATTCCTGGAGGTCAAGGCCGTCTCGGGCTGGGGCGCCTGAACCATGGGGGTCCCGGCGTTCGCCGAGATCGAAGCGGCCGCGATCGCGCGCCACGGCGAGGCTGCCGTCGCCGGCGCCCGGCCCGACCTGGGCACCCCGCTGTCAGAACGGACCGACGACCGGCTTCTGGCCGCCATGGCAAGGCGGATCTTTCAGGCCGGCTTCAACTGGTCGGTCGTCGATGCGAAATGGCCCGCCATCGAGGAGGCCTTCGACGGCTTCGATCCGGCCAGGCTGGCGATGGCCCCCGACGAGCAGCTCGATGCCCTGGCCGCCGATCCGCGCGTCATCCGCAACGTGCCGAAGATCCGGGCCATTCGCGACAACGCCGTCCTTCTGTTCCGCCTGGCCCGGGAGCACGGCCGCGCCACCCTTCACATCGGCGGCTGGCCCGCCTCGGACCAGGTCGGGCTCTTCGAATATCTTCGCGCCGAGGGTAGCCGGCTCGGCGGACTGACCGGGCCCCTGGCGCTTCGATCGGCCGGCTATGATGCGTTTCTCCTGTCAGGCTCGGTCGTCGCCGCGCTGAACCGATTCGCCGTCATCGATGGGGCGGCCGCGTCGAAACGGGCCCGCCGGGCGGTTCAGGATGCCTTCAACGCATGGCACGCGGAAACGGGCAAGGGCTATGCCCACCTGAGCCGCATTCTTGCCCTGTCGGTCCCGGACTGAGCGCGCGTCCTAGAAGGGGCACGGTGCCGAAAAGGTCATGCCCCGGCCGCCGTCCGGGTGACGTATGCGAAGGCTTTCCGCGTGCAGCATGAGCCGTGGTGCCTGGCGTGCCGGTCCCTCGGCATAAAGCGGGTCGCCAAGGATCGGGTGCCCGAGCGACAGCATGTGGACCCGAAGCTGGTGGCTGCGTCCCGTGACGGGATAGAGACGCACGCGCGTCGCTTCGTCCTCGTGCCGGACGACGCGCCATTTCGTCGTCGCCGGACGACCCCGTTCGTGATCGACCTTCTGGCGCGGCCGGTTCGGCCAGTCGACGGCCAGCGGAAGATCGACGACCCCCTCTTTCGGCTCGAGCCGCCCCCAGACCCGCGCCACATAGACCTTCTTGGTGTGCCGGCGCTCGAACTGAAGCCCCAGGTGGCGCTGCGCCTCGCGGGTCAGGGCGAAGACGATCACGCCAGAGGTATCGCGGTCGAGCCGGTGGACGAGAAGCGCCTCCGGGAAGGCCGCCTGAACCCGCGACAAGAGGCAGTCGGCCAGACGCGCGCCCTTGCCCGGCACCGACAGGAGTCCCGCCGGCTTGTCGACCACCAGAAGGTGGTGGTCGCGATGAACGACCCTGAGCGGCGTGTTGGGCGGGGCGTAGGGGGTGATCTCGGCCATGACGGGGCATGTGTTCCCGATCGGCCGCGCTGTCAACCGCCCGTTCAGGCCCGCATCCGCTCTCCCTTCGCATCGTACATCGGTCGGAGCGAGACTTCTGCGGGAACGCGCCGGCCCGCAACATCGATCTCGTAGCGCGACGCCAGCACCTCTTCGACCGCCTCGCCAGCGCAGGGGACATAGCCAAGACCAATGGCCCCACCAAGGAAATGCCCGTAGTTGCCGGAGGTGAGGTAGCCCACCATCCGGCCGTCGCGCAGGATCGGCTCGTTGTGGTAGAGAAGCGGCTCGGGATCCAGAAGCCGGAACTGAAGAAGGCGGCGCGCAAGGCCCTCCTCGCGCTTCCTCAGCACCGCCTCGCGACCGATGAAATCGGGCTTGGCCGTCTTCACGGCAAAACCGAGCCCGGCCTCGAGCACGTGGTCCTCGCAGGTGATGTCATGGCCGAAGTGGCGGAAGGCCTTCTCGATGCGACAGCTGTCCATGGCGTGCATCCCGCACGGAACGAGACCAAGCTCCGCCCCCGCCTCGAGCACCGTCTCGAGCACATGCGCGGCCATGTCGGCCGGGACATAGACCTCCCAGCCAAGTTCGCCGACGTAAGAGACACGGTGCGCGCGTCCAAGCCCCATGCCGATCTCGATCTCGCGCGCGGTCCCGAAGGGGAAACCCTCGGCCGAGAAGTCGTCGGGCGACACTCGCCGCATGAGATCGCGCGCCCTGGGCCCCATGATGGCAAGAACCCCCTCGCCTGCCGTCACGTCGACGATGACGACCCGCTCGTCCTCGCGCCGGTGCCGCTCGAGCCAGGTCTGGTCGGCAAGCCGGGTTGCCGCCGGCGTGACGACAAGCCAGGCGGTCTCGGACAGCCGCGTGACGGTCACGTCCGCCTCGATGCCGCCGCGGCTGTTGAGGAACTGCGTATAGACGATGCGCCCCGGCGCCACGGCCACGTCGTTGCCGCAGATGCGGTTCAGGAAGACCTCGGCGTCCGGGCCCTCGACCCGGATCTTGCCGAAGCTCGACATGTCGTAGAAGCCGACGCCTTCGCGGATGGCCCGGTGCTCGTCGGCCTGGTTTTCGAACCAGTTCTGCCGCCCCCAGGCATACCGATATTCCCGCTCCTGGCCCGGCCGCGCAAACCAGCCCGGCCGCTCCCACCCGGCGATTTCCGAAAAGACCGCCCCCCGATCCTTCAGGATCTCGTGGAAGGGCGAACGGCGGATGCCGCGTGCGGTGGCCTTCTGCCGGTAGGGGAAATGATCGGCATAAAGAAGGCCCAGGACCTCGCGCGCGCGCTCGACCAGATAGCGCCGGTTGCCCTGGAAGGGCTGCATCCGGGATATGTCCACGTCCCCAAGGTCGAAAGGCTTTTCGCCCGTGTCCATCCACTCGGCAAGCGCCATGCCCGCACCGCCCGCCGACTGGATACCGACAGAGTTGAAGCCGGCCGCGACCCAGACATTGTCCATCTCGGGCGCAAGGCCAAGGTGATAGGCGTCGTCGGGCGTGAAGCTTTCGGGACCGTTGAAGAACGTGTGGATCCCCGCCTCGGCCAGGATCGGAACCCGGTTCACCGCCTGTTCGAGGATGGGCTCGAAATGCTCGAAGTCGGGCGGCAATTCGTCGAAGCAGAAGTCCTCGGGGATGCCGTCCATGCCCCAGGGCTTGGCCTCGGGCTCGAAGGCGCCAAGAAGAAGCTTGCCCGCATCCTCCTTGTAATAGGCGCATTCGTCCGGCACGCGCAGGACCGGCAGGGCGCCCAGCCCCTCGATGGGCTCGGTGACGATGTAGAAGTGCTCGCAGGCCTGAAGCGGGATGTTGACCCCCGCCATGCGGCCGACCTCTCGGCTCCACATGCCCGCGCAGATGACCACGTGATCGGCGTGGATGCGGCCCGTTTCCTCGCCGCGTTGCCAGTCGACGGCGGCAAGGCGTCGGCCGCTGCGCGCGAACCCCGTGACCTTGACCCCTTCGGAAACGACCGCGCCACGCTGGCGCGCCCCCTTCGCGAGCGCCAGCGCGATGTTGGCCGGGTCGCCCTGCCCGTCCTTCGGCAGCCAGACGCCGGCCGTGACGCCCTCGATGTTCAGATGGGGGTATTTGTCCTTCACGTCGGCCGGCGAGATCTCCTCGATCTCGACGCCGAAGGCGCGGGCCATGGCGGCAGCGCGGAACAGCTCTTCGCGGCGCGCGTCGGTGAGCGCCACGGTGATCGAACCGCAACGGCGGAAGCCGGTCGCGATGCCGGTCTCTTCCTCGAGGCTGCCGTAGAGCTCCTGGCTGTATTTCGCGAGCCGCGTCATGTTGGCCGTGGCCCTGAGCTGGGCGATGAGCCCCGCCGCATGCCAGGTGGTGCCGCAGGTGAGCTGCCGGCGTTCGAGCAGCACCACGTCGCGCCAGCCAAGCTTCGTCAGGTGGTAGGCGACCGAACAGCCGACGACGCCGCCGCCGACGATCACCACACGGGCCTTATCCGGAAGGGTCATGCCAGTCTCTCCGCTAATGTCCTTCGGCCGGGGCCGCTCTTGCCGTTGGGGCAGGAGGGCTGCACCGGCGTTCGCCGGCGCCGGGAGATGGCGCCGGCGGTACCAGTGTTCAGGCGCGGATGCGCGCGTTCGTCGGATCCCATGCGGGACCGTCGGGCAGCACCTCGGCCTCTCGGCGTTCGCCGTAGATGTCCACGGTCA
>RFGD01000046.1 GCA_003696705.1 Alphaproteobacteria bacterium
AGGCGGATCGTCTCGCCGTTCAGGTAGGCGCATTCGATGATGAAGGCCGCGAGACGGGCAAACTCCTCGGGCGCGCCCAGGCGGCGGGGGAAGACGACGTCCTTCGCCAGGCTGTCCATCACCTCCTGCCCCAGCCCTTCGAGCATCGGTGTGCGGAATACACCGGGCGCGATGGCGCAGATGCGAATCCCGACCGAGGCCAGGTCGCGCGCCACCGGCAGCGACAGCCCGGCAATGCCCGCCTTCGACGCGGCGTAGGCCGCCTGCCCCTTCTGCCCTTCGAAGGCGGCGATTGACGCCGTGTTGACGATCACGCCGCGTTCGCCGTCGGCGTTGGGCGGGTTGGCGGCCATCTCTCGCGCCGCAAGGCGCAGGACGTTGAACGTGCCGACCAGGTTGATGTCGATCGTACGCCGGAAGAGCTCGAGCGAATGCGCCCCCTCGCGCCCAAGCGTGCGCGCCGCCGTCGCGATGCCGGCACAGTTGATCGCGGCGCTGATGCCGCCCATGGCCTCGACCGCCGCGGCAAGGCCGCGCTCGACGCTGTCCTCGTCGGTGACGTCGACCTCGGCGAACCAGATGTTCTCGTGACTGTCCGCAACCTCTCTGGCGCGCGTGGTATCGCGATCGAAGATGGTGACGCGGGCGCCGCAATCGGCAAGGTGGCGTGCCGTGGCGGCCCCAAGCCCCGAGGCGCCACCCGTCACAACAGCCAGCGTGTCGGTGATCTTCATCTCGCCCTCCGTGAACTGAACGCCTGTTCACTTCCATACAGGATCGAGGGGCCGCCACCAATGGGAATCTCGGCACCTTGCGGCCCCCGGCCATTCGACAGTAAGACCCATGCCAGACGAGGGAACCGGACGCAGGATGCAGCGATGCAGGACACCGAGGACAGCAAGCGCGTGACGCTGGTTGCGGACATTGGCGGGACGAACACGCGTGTCGCCTACGCCCGCGGCGGAGAGGTCGATACCTCGACGATCCGGCGCTTCCGCAATTCCCGGCATCGGGATCTTGGCGATGTCCTTTCCCGGTTCCTCGAGGCAGAGCCGGGACCGCGCCCCGCCGCCGCCTGTGTCGCCGTGGCGGGCCCCGTCCGCGACGGTCGCGCCAGCATGACGAACCTTCCCTGGACGCTGGACGAGGCGACGCTGGCCGCAGCGACGGGCGCACGCGACGCCGTCCTCGTGAACGATCTCGAAGCGCAAGGCCACGGGCTTGACGTCCTGGCCGCCGGCAGCGTCCGCCACCTGTTCGGCCCGGCCCCCGGAACACGCCCCGGCGATCGGCTGGTCATCGGGATCGGCACCGGGTTCAACACGGCAACCGTGGTCGCGGGCCCCGATGGCCCCATCGTCAAGGCGGCCGAAGCCGGCCACGCCCGGCTTCCCGTTCTTGACGCCCGCGGCCTGTCGCTTGCCAGTTTCGTGGCCCGCACGCACGGCTTTCCGGCCATCGAGGATGTCCTGTCGGGCAGAGGGCTCGAGAATGTCGCGGCGTGGCTGGGCGCCGATGCACCGACGGCGGCGGGCATCGTGGCCGCGCTCGACAAGGGCGATGCCGTGGCCGCCGAGGCGCTGCGCGTCTTCGCGCGCATCCTCGGCTCGGTCGCGGGGGACCTTGCGTTGTGCCATCTGCCGTTCGGCGGGGTCTATCTTGTCGGCGGCGTGGCCCGCGCCCTGGGCCCGCATCTTGTCGAGGCGGGCATGCCGCGCGCCTTCACCGACAAGGGCCGCTTCAGCGACTTCATGGCCGCGTTCGGCTGCCACCTGGTCGACGACGACTATGCGGCACTTCACGGTTGCGCGGCGATCCTTGCGCGCCGCGGCGGCGCCCGCAAGCAGGGCACGACAGCCTAGCGCGCGGCCGCGTTCGGGAAGAAGAGCTGCACGCCGTTCAGCCGATAGGCCGCAATCGCCGCCTGCCCCTCGGGGCCGGTCAGCCAGTCGACGAAGGCCTTGGCCCCTTCCGCGTTCACATGCGGGTGGCGTGCCGGATTGACCCGAATGACGCCATACTGGTTGAAAAGCCGCGGATCCCCTTCGAACAAGAGCCTGAGCCCGCGCCGGTTGCCGAAGCTGAGCCAGGTCGCCCTGTCGGTCAGCGTGTAGGCCCCCACCCCGGCGGCCAGGTTGAGCGTCGCGCCCATCCCCGACCCGGTTTCGAGGTACCACCGCCCCGACTCGGCCGCGATGTCGACCCCCGCTGCCTGCCAGAGGGCAAGCTCACGCTTGTGGGTGCCCGAATCGTCACCGCGCGAGGCAAACGCAGCCCTTGCCCGGGCGATGCGCCGAAAAGCCTCGAGGACATCCGCGGCACCCTTGACACCTGCCGGATCCGCTTCGGGACCCACGACGACGAAATCGTTGTACATCACGTCCCGCCGATCAATCCCCCAGCCTTCGGCGACGAAGGCGTCTTCCGCGGCGCGCGCATGCACGAGAACCACGTCGCCGTCGCCATTGCGCGCGTTGCGAAGCGCCTGCCCCGTGCCGACGGCGACGACGCGCACCTCGATGCCCGTCCTGGCCGTGAAGATGGGCAGGATCGCGTCCAGAAGGCCCGAGTTCTGCGTCGAGGTGGTCGACTGCAACACGATGAAGTCGCGCGCCGCCGCCGGCGCCGCCGACAGCGCCGCCACCAGCGCCCATGTCGCCATGGCGCCGGCAAGCCAGAATAGCCTTTTTGCCAGTATGCTACGATCCATTCCTGCCATCTTGTCTGAACTTCTCATAGGGGCAGACCTCCGCTGATATAGGCGGCCGCCTCTGCGCTCTCGGGAGAGGCGAAGAACGCGTCGGCACCGGCGCGTTCGACCACCCGACCGTGATGAAGGAAGATTACCTCGGCTGCCAGCCGTCGCGCCTGTCCGACGTCATGGGTGACAAGAACGATCTTCGTACCCCGCGCCGACAATGCCTTCAGCATGACTTCGATCTCGTGCGTTGCACGGGGGTCGAGGCTTGCCGTCGGTTCGTCAAGGAACAGAACCTCCGGCTCGGCGACGAGGGCGCGGACGATCTGCAACCGCTGCCGCTCGCCACCCGAAAGGCTGCGCGCCGGCTGGCGCGTTCGGTCGCTCAGCCCGGCCTGCTCCAGAAGCGACGCGATACGCGCGGGCCAGCGCCGGCGCGGCACGCCAGAGGCACGAAGGGCAAAGCGGATGTTCCCCGCGACAGAGCGGCGCAGAAGGACGGGCGACTGGAATACCAGCGCCTGACGCCGCCGGAGTTGCCCGTCCAACGGGCGCCCGCCGGCCCGAACCTCGCCCGCCGTCGGCCGGACAAGGCCGTGAAGGATGCGCAGAAGAAGGCTTTTCCCGGCCCCGTTCGGCCCCATGATGACGGTGATCCCGCCGGCCGCGATCTCGAGCGCCGGAATGGCAAGGCGCGCCTCGTGCCCGACGACATGGCGCAGTCCCCGGACCTCGAGCGGCAGGGAAACCGGGCGCGCGCCGGGCGCCCCCTCTGCGCTCATGGCGCCGATCCCGCGCGCACCCTCAGGCACCGGCCCACCTTTGTCCGGCGTGGTTGACCAGCGCGGCGGCCGCATTGACCGCCAGCGCCAGAAGGACAAGGACACAGCCAAGCGCAAGCGCAAGCGAGAGGTTGCCCCTGGACGTCTCGAGCGCGATCGTGGTCGTCATGACCCGGGTCACATGGTTGATGTTGCCCCCGACGATAAGGACCGCGCCCACCTCGGCGATCGCGCGGCCGAAACCTGCCATCAGGACCGTCAACAGCGTGAAGCGGCCATCCCACAGAAGGGCCGGGATCGCGCGCCAGACGCTAAGGCCGAACGAGCGGAACTGCTCTTCATACTCGGCGTTGAGATCGGCCACGACCTGCCGCGTCAGCGCGGCGATGATCGGCATGACCAGAAGAACCTGGGCGATGATCATTGCCGTCGGCGTGTAGAGAAGCCCAAGCGGGCCGAGCGGCCCCGATGCCGACAGGGCAAGATAGACGACAAGTCCCACCACCACCGGCGGCAGCCCCATGAGCGTGTTGAGAATCACGACGATGGCGCCGTGAAACGGCAGGCGGCGCACGCCCACCAGCGCCCCCAGCGGAAGCCCGATGGCCGCCGCGATCGCGACGGCCGTCAGCGACACGCGAAGCGACAGCGCGATCACTTCCCAAAGCTGCGGGTCCCCCGTCACCACAAGCCTGAGCGCGCCCGCAAGTTCCCTTGAAAATTCGTTCATCCGCCGACCCTTGCGCGGCCCTTGCCGGGCCGCACACGATTTGACGCCGCCGCCCGGCGATTGTCCAGAGCCCACCCGGTCACTCGCCCTTCCTTTCCGCCTCCCGGGTCGCCGTCGCCTGGCGAAGAAAGCGGATCAGATCGGCCCGGTCTCGCGCGGAAGTGATCCGCTGGATCGGCATCTTGCTACCCGGCGTCACGACGTCGGGGCCCTCGCGGAACAGCGCGTCGACGGTTTCGTCGGTCCAGACCAGATCGCTGCGGCGAAGCGCGTCGGAATAGCCGTAACCGGGCGCCGTCCCCGCGCGCCGGCCGAAGAGGCCGCCAAGGGGCGGACCGGCGCGCCGCCTCCACTCGGTGCCCAGCGTGTGGCAGATCGAACATTTGCGCAGAAACAGCCGCTCGCCATTGTCGGCCGGCTCGGCCTCGTCCGCTTCGCCCTCGGCCTGTCTGAGCCGATCCGGCGCGCCCAGCGGCCAGAGGTAGGCCCTGTGCGACATGCCTCCGGCAATGATCCCGCCGCCCGACGGCGTGAAGGCAAGCGCCCAGACCGGACCCCGCTTGGCGGCATGGAAGTCGTGCCGGATCCGCCAGTCGGACGTGCGCACGATCATCACGAAGCCCTCTCCGTCCCCGACGGCCAGGTGGCTTGCCCCGCGGTCGGCGGCCAGCGCAAGGATCGGCCGGCGGTCAAGCGACAGATCCGCGCGCAGCGCACCGTCTGAAAGTGAAAGGACCCGCGTTGCGCCATCCACCGTGCCATAGGCAAGAAGGGGCGGACTGCCGAACACGAGAAGGCGGTTGATGCCGAACCCTTCGCGCGCAAGGGTGCGAAGCCGGGCCCCGTCGCGAAGCCGCCATTCGGCCAGGATGCCGTCCTTTCCTGCCGTCAGAAGGGTCCGTCCGTCCGGGCCGAAGGCGACCGCGTTGACCCCGGTCGGGTGGGCTTCGATCCCGAGGATTTCCCGGCCCGTCCCGATATCCCAGAGCCGCGCCGTCCCGTCCCAGCCGGCCGAGGCCAGATGACGCCCGTCCGGCGCCGCAGCCAGATCGACAATCTTGCCGACATGCCCCCTCAGCACGGCGCGAAGCCCGCCATCCGGGACGGCGTTCACGCGAATTTCGGCGTCATCGCCGGCCGAGGCGACCAGCCCCGGCCCGCAGAAGGCGACCGCATTGACGGCCGCGGCATGGCCCTCGATCCACCGCGGCGGCGCGGCCGCGTCAAGCGGCCAGAGACCGACCGAGGTATCGAAGCTTCCGGTCGCCAGCCACCGGCCGTCAGGGGAGACGGCCAGCGCCGTGACCGGCCCGCCATGGCCTTCGAAAACGCGGAAGGCTTCGGGGGCGGTAGCGGAAAGGGAGGTGTCGCCCTCGGCGCCCGCCGCGCCCCCCGCCCCAAGGCCCGCCAGGCAGGAGACGCACACCAGGGCAATGGCGCCAAGCCAGCCAGCGGACACCGTGCGAGGACGGCCGGGTATGCACGCCCGGTCCGGTCGAACTGGCAATCGTTTCCACCACGACGACACTGGCCTTTTCGTTCCGGGCCCGCCCCGGGGACGCGCCCTTGCCCCTTGCGCAAGGGCGCGCGCGGCCTGCCGCCGCGCGCCCCCGCTTGCGCTGTTGATGGCCCTGCTGCACGGCAGGGCCCGGAAGACGCCGGCGCCTCAGCCGCCCTTCTGGCCGTAGGCCGTGCCCCAGCCCCAGGCGCCGGAGCCGAAGCCACGCGCCACGACGCGTTCGCGGTAGATGGCGCTGACATCGTCACCGTCGCCGGCAAGAAGCGCCTTGGTCGCGCACATCTCGGCGCAGATCGGCAGCTTGCCTTCGGCAATCCGGTTGCGCCCGTACTTGACGAACTCTTCCTGGCTCATGTCCTCTTCCGGACCGCCGGCGCAGAAGGTGCACTTGTCCATCTTGCCCCGAGACCCGAAGCTGCCTGCCTGCGGATACTGCGGCGCGCCGAAGGGGCACGCATAGAAGCAGTAGCCGCAGCCGATGCACAGATCCTTCGAGTGCAGGACGATGCCATCCTCGGTCTGATAGAAGACATCCACCGGGCAGACCGCCATGCAGGGCGCGTCCGAACAGTGCATGCAGGCGACCGAGATCGACCGCTCGCCCGGTTTGCCGTCCTGGATCGTCACGACCCGACGCCGGTTGATCCCCCAGGGGATCTCGTGCTCGTTCTTGCACGCCGTCACGCAGGCGTTGCACTCGATGCAGCGTTCGGCGTCACAGAGGAATTTTGCTCTGGCCATTTCTCATGCCTCCCTTCAGGCCGCCCAGATCTTGCAGAGCGTGGCCTTCGTCTCCTGCATCTGCGTGACCGAGTCGTAGCCATATGTCTGTGCGGTGTTCGACGATTCCCCAAGCACATAGGGGTCGGCGCCCTTCGGATACTTGTAGCGCCGGTCTTCGCCCTGGAACCATCCACCGAAGTGGAACGGCATGAAGGCCACCCCCGGCGCGACGCGTTCCGTCACAAGGGCCTTGACCTTGACCTTTCCGCCCTCGGGGCCTTCGAGCCAGACGAACTTGCCGTCGCGCACCCCAAGCGTGTTGGCATCGCGCGGGTTGATCTCGACAAACATGTCCTGTTGCAGCTCGGCCAGCCACGGGTTCGACCGCGTCTCGTCGCCGCCGCCCTCGTACTCGACCAGCCGGCCAGAGGTGAGGACGATCGGATAGTCCTTCGAGAAG
>RFGD01000319.1 GCA_003696705.1 Alphaproteobacteria bacterium
ACGGCCGTGGCGGACGCGCTGCGCCTTTCTGTCGGCGACGGGCGGGTTGCGGTTGCGCGCATCGTCGGGCGCGACACGGCGACGCTCGACCGCGCCGGGGTCGCCCGCGCCGCCATCGAGAGCGCGGCCGAGAATTTCTCGGACGGCGTCGTCGCGCCGGTCTTCTGGCTTCTCGTCGGGGGGCTTCCCGGGCTTGTGGCCTACAAGGCGGTCAACACGGCCGACAGCATGATCGGCTATCGGACCCCGCGGCACGAGGCCTTCGGCTGGGCCGCCGCGCGTCTCGACGACGCCATGAACTGGGTGCCGGCGCGGCTGGCCGCCGTGCTTCTGGCACTTGTCGGCGGCTGGCGGGCGCGCTGGGCCGACATGCGCCGCGATGCCGGCCACCACCGCTCTCCGAATGCCGGCTGGCCCGAGGCGGCGATGGCCGGTGCCCTTGGCGTCGCCCTGGCCGGCCCGCGCAGCTATCAGGGAACGCTGACCGACGACCCCTTCGTGAACCCGAAGGGCCGACGCGACGCCGGGGCCGAGGACGTCGATCGCGCGGTTTCGCTTCTCTGGCGGGCGTGGCTTGTGCTCCTCGGCGCCATTGCCCTTGCAGCGGCGTTGGGGTGAGGCAGCGGCAACGCTTCCCCCTTGCCGCCGACGGCGCCCGTGCTACCGTCGGGCCCATCCGGGGCTGGTCGGCTGCCGGCCGGAACCCCCTGCGCGACGGAGACACTTGCATGAAACCCTTGATCGCGGCCGCAACGATCGGGATTGCCGCGGCGGCTCTGGCCCCCTTCCAGGGCATGCCGGCGAAGGCGCAATCGGCAGGTGCACCTTGCGGCGGCGATTTCGGCGCATTCGTCTCGGGGCTGGCCGCCGAGGCCATCGCCCGGGGACACGATCCGGCCGTTGTCCGGCGCTTCTTCGCCGGCGTCCGGAAGGACCCGAAGGTGCTGAAGGCAGATCGCGCGCAGGGCGTCTTCCGCCTGACCTTCACCGATTTCGCGCGGCGTGTCATCAGCGGCTATCGACTGAAGAAGGGGCGCGAGAACCGGCAACGTTACGCCGCCATTCTGGCGCGCGCCGAACGGGAATACGGCGTGCCGCCGGGTATCCTTCTTGCCTTCTGGGCGCTCGAAACCGACTTCGGCGCCGTGCAGGGCGATTTCAACACGCGGGATGCCCTGGTGACGCTGGCCCACGACTGCCGGCGGCCCGAGCTTTTCCGCCCCCAGGTCTTCGCCGCGCTCACGCTTGCCGCGCACGGCGACTTCGACCCGGACCGGACGACCGGCGCCTGGGCGGGTGAAATCGGCATGGTCCAGATGTTGCCCGAGGACATCCTCGAACGCGGCGTCGATGGCGACGGGGACGGCCATGTGCGTCTGAAGACCTCCGTCGCCGATGCGCTGATGACCGGCGCACGGATGCTGCGCGATCTCGGCTGGCGACGGGACGAGCCCTGGCTGGTCGAGGTGCGCGTGCCGGCGCGGATGGACTGGTCGCTTGCGGGGCTTCCGACCGAACTGCCGGCCCGCCGATGGCGCGAACTCGGTGTGCGCGCCCGCAGCGGATCGCTTCCCGCGCCCGGGCTGCCGGCCTCGCTGATCCTGCCCGAAGGGCGGAAGGGGCCGGCCTTTCTGGCCTATCCGAACTTCAAGGTCCTGTTCGAGTGGAACCAGTCCTTCGTCTATGTGACGACCGCTGCCTATCTGGCCACGCGATACGAAGGCGCGCCGGTATTCGACCCGGGCAACCCGGACCCGCCGCTCAGCCTTGCGGAAACGAAGGAGCTTCAGCGCCGGCTGGCCGCCCGCGGGCACGACGTCGGCAAGATCGACGGGATTCTCGGCGCCGCCACCCGCGCCGCCGTCCGCGCCGAGCAGAAACGCCTTGGGCTGCCCGCCGACGGCTGGCCGACGAAGGAGCTTCTGTCGCGCCTCTAGGAAAGCGGCACCCCGGTTCGTCCCGAACCGTCAGGCGACAAGCTGCTCGGCCTTCTTCAGATCGACGCTGACAAGCTGGCTCACGCCCTGCTCGACCATGGTGACGCCGAACAGCCGGTCCATGCGGCTCATGGTGATGGCATGGTGCGTGATGACAAGAAAGCGCGTGCCGGTCCGGCGTGTCATCTCGTCCAGAAGGCCGCAAAAGCGCGTGACGTTGGCGTCGTCAAGCGG
>RFGD01000320.1 GCA_003696705.1 Alphaproteobacteria bacterium
AAGGCGGTGATCCCCTTGGAACCGGCTTCCGGGTCGGTCTTCGCATAGACGACCAGCGTGTCGGCATCCGGCCCGTTCGTGATCCAGTATTTCGTGCCGTTCAGAACGTAGTAGCCGTTGCGTTTCTCGGCCCGGAGACGCATCGACACCACGTCCGAGCCGGCCCCCGCCTCGGACATGGCCAGCGCGCCCACATGCTCGCCCGAGACGAGCTTCGGCAGGTAGCGGCGCTTCTGCTCGTCGGTCCCGTTGAGGCGGATCTGGTTCACGCAGAGGTTCGAGTGCGCCCCGTAGCTGAGCGACACCGAAGCCGAGGCGCGCGCGATCTCCTCGACCGCGACGACATGGGCCAGATAGCCCATCCCCGCCCCACCGTATTCCTCTTCGACAGTGATGCCGAGAAGCCCGAGCTCGCCCATCTCGCGCCAAAGCTCGCGCGGCATGTCGTTCTGGCGGTCTATCTCGGCGGCAATGGGCTTCAGGCGCTCCTGCGCCCAGCGGTGGGTGACGTCGCGCAGTGCGGCGACATCCTCGCCCAGATCGAACCTCATCGAGGCCGTGAACATGGCTGATCCTCCGGCAGCGAAATGAACGCTTGTTCATTTCTAGCGCCGGACGGGTTCCCGGTCAATCGCGGAAGCGCGCCCGCTCAGAGGCCGAGCGCCTCGACCATGGCGGGCAGATCCTCGAAACGGTCAAGCGTTGCGTCGGGGGCGAAGCGCC
This sequence comes from Alphaproteobacteria bacterium, assembly GCA_003696705.1. Taxonomy (GTDB): domain Bacteria; phylum Pseudomonadota; class Alphaproteobacteria; order Rhodobacterales; family Rhodobacteraceae; genus RFGD01. The sequence goes on from RFGD01000320.1 coordinate 724, forward strand.
GGACGGCCGCACCCTCGGGCCCGAAGGTCACAAGGACCGATCGCACGCCGGCGGCGCGCGCCGTCCGCGCGTCCGTCTCGGTGTCGCCCACAAGGATCGCGCGTTCCCGGCTGCCGCCGGCCCGCTCGACCGCGGCAAGAAGGGGCGCGGGGTCCGGCTTGCGGACGGGAAGCGTGTCGGCGCCGACAAGGGCCCCGAATGCCCCGGCAATGCCCAGCCGGTCCAGAAGGATCGCGGCCAGACGCTCGGGCTTATTGGTACAGACCCCAAGGCGGACACCGGCCGCGGCAAGCGCCGACAGGGCCTCTCTCACCCCCGCATAAAGGCGCGTTTCCCGGTCGATCCCCCTTTCGTAGAGTTCCAGGAAGACCGGAAAGGCGGCGTCGATCGCCGCTTCGTCCCAGTCGAGCCGAAGGCGCGCCGCGCCCAGCCGAAGCATCGCGCGCCCGCCGTGGAAGGCGGTGCCCATGTCGGCCACCGGATCGAGCGGCCGGGCATGACCGGCGGCCGCGAAACAGTCGTTCGCCGCCCGGATGAGGTCGGCCGAGGTATCGGCAAGCGTGCCGTCGAGATCGAAGATGACCGTGCGCAAGTTGTCCTCTTGTGCCATGGGCGGGGCTCGCCCCATGGTCGAAACATGTCGAAGCAGTTCGTGAACGGGGAACAGCTTGCCGTTGCCGACCGAGCGTATAAAAGGTGCCACGACGTCGCAAGCACCAGACGAACGGAACGCCATGCCCACCGCGCTCATCATCCTCGCCGCCGGCCAGGGAACCCGCATGAACTCGGACCTGCCGAAGGTGCTGCACCCGGTCGGCGGGGCGCCGATGCTGATCCACGCCTTGGCGGCCGGGCGCGCGCTGGACCCCGAGGTGACGGTCGTCGTGGCCGGCCATGGCGCCGAGGCCGTCGCAGCCGCCGCCCGCGATTTCGACCCCGAGGCGCGTGTTGTCGTGCAGGAAGAACAGCTTGGCACGGGCCATGCGGTTGCCACGGCGGCGCCTGCGCTTCAGGGCTTTGCCGGCGACGCGCTGGTCCTTTATG
>RFGD01000047.1 GCA_003696705.1 Alphaproteobacteria bacterium
AGGTCGGGCACGTCGAGCAGGGTACGGCGCGCGGCCGGCTGGCCGCCATCAGTAGGAGTTGATGGTTTGAAGGGTGGCTTTGGCGGGGCAGTGGGCGTCTGATCAGCGATTGATTCAGTAGATTCAATGATTTGTGGGGCTGTTTCCAGAAAAGTTTCCGCCAGGCTGCGCTGCTGCGCTTCCAGATCGGCAATCTGCTTGCGCAAAAGCTCGGTCCTGGCACCAAGCGGCGAGAAATTGAGGAAGCCGCGCACGGCGGCGTTGGTATGCTTTTCAAGCTGCTTCGTGAGTTCATTGAGTCGATGAATAAGCTCAATGCGCTTTTTCTCGATTGCAACTATCCTGTCTTGGACAGCTCTGGCATGGGCCACTCGAAAAAGATTGTCAACATATGCGTCATAGGCCTTGCTTATTTCCTCGACGCTGCTTTTTTCCAGGTTGAGCGCGCTGAAATATTTAGGGCTGATATCTATGAGGCGATCCAGCGCCTTGCGGCGCTCATTGTAAGGGCGCTTGCTGTCCTTGAGCACGTTGACGAGGCGCTCGGCCTCGAGGCGCTCGGCGGCGATGGCCTTCTCCGCCTCGAGGTTCACTTCGTTGAGCTGGCGCTGAATAGCCTGTGCGCCGCTCAATTGGCGCGTCATTTTGACGAGTGCTGCCGTCAGCGCGATGACGCCGGCCGCCACCAGGCCGATCACGGTGGCCTTGGTGGTGCTGTCGAACGCCTTCCAGGCTGCCGTGGCGGCCTGCGTGATGCCCGTGAAGCGCGTCAGCCGCCCGCCGGTGGCGGCCACGGCCTCGCGCACGCTGGCGAAGGTGTCGGCAGCGATGCGCATGCCGCCCGCGAACGAGGTCACCGCCGCGCGGGCTGTGCTCACGCCGCGGACGAGCGCACCCAGGCCCGTGGTCAGCGGGCCAACTGCTGCCGCACCCAAAGCAACCGAAACGATGCTCTTCTTGGTAGATTCATCGAGGTCGCCGAACGCCTTCGCCAGCGGCGTCACCTGCCGCAACAGGTCGGTGACGAGGGGCAGCACCACCGCGCCGAATTGCTCGCCGCTGCGCTGCAGATCGACGAGGGCTTTGCGTAACTGGAAATTGACCGTCTCAGCCACCTTCTGAAACCCTTCGTCGACGATGCCATTCGCATTGGATATGCTCTGGACGATTCGAAGGTATTCCTCACCCTGCGCGCCGGCCGTACCCAGAGCGTTGGCCAGGCCTTCCACGTTGCCGAAGAGCCGGCCCAGCGCCTCGGTGTTGCCGTCGGCGGCCTGGATGAGGCTCTGCAGCGTGGCCGCCAGCCCCTGCTCGGCGATGCTGGCGCGCAGGTCGTCGATGGTGAGGCCCATCTGCGCGAGCGCCTCGTCGGCCTGCTCGCTCGGCTTGAGGATCTTGCTCAGCAGCGAGCGCAGCGCCGTGACGCTCTCGGCCGCGCTGATGCCCAGGCGCGTGAAGGCGGCCACGTTGGCACCCACCTCGTCGAACGACACGCCCAGCGCGGCCGCGATGGGCAGCACGCGGCCCAGGGCGGGGGCCAGCTCTTCGGCGGCCAGGTTGCCCTCGCGCACGATGGCCGTCAGCTTGTCCACCGCCTCGGTGGCCGTCAGGTTGGCCGCGCCGTAGGCCTGCACGGCCGCCACGGCCACGCGCGCGAT
>RFGD01000321.1 GCA_003696705.1 Alphaproteobacteria bacterium
AGGCCCAGCCGGACGAGCCCGCGGTCATAGGGGAAAGTGCGCACAAGAATGCGATGACGCGCCAGCGCGACCGCCATTTCCTCGGCATCCCGGACGCGATAGAGCCGGAAGAGATCGGTGCCGCCGACAAGCGCCGCGCCGGCCGCGGCCATCAGTGCGTCGAGGCGGCGGGCACCGTCGGCAAGCGCTCGTCGCGTGGCCTTGGCCCAGGGCCTGTCGGAAAGCGCTGCCGTCCCGATTTCGAGCGCGGGCCCCGCGACCGGCCAGGGTCCCAGCGCGTCGGCAAGACGCCGCGCCGTGTCCGGGGCGCAGATGGCAAAGCCGAGGCGCAACCCCGCGAGGCCCCAGAACTTGCCGAAGCTCTTGAGAACGACGACGCCCGGGCGGCTGGAAAGGGCGACAAGGCTGGCTTCCGGCCGGACGTCACAGAAGCTTTCGTCGATCACGAGAAAGGGGGCAGGGGGAAGGGCGGCCGCTTCCCACAGACGGCCGTCGGGGTTGTTGGGATGCACCACGACCGCGGCGTCGAAGGGCCCCGGGTGCGAAGGATCCTCGGCCACGTCCCAGCCGGCCTGGCGGAAGGCTGCGGCATGTTCGTTGTAGGTGGGCGAGGGCACGAGGACGCGGCCCGGCGGGGCAAGCCCGGGAAGGCGCGCGATCAAGGCCGACGCGCCGGGCGCGGCGACGACTTCCGCGTCGGCCGGAACGGACCAGTGGCGACGGGCGGACGCGTTCAGCGCGGCCTCGGCATCCCTGTCCGGCAGGGCCGTCCATGCTTCGGGCGACGGCGGGCGGAAAGGATAGGGGCAGGGATTGATTCCCGTCGACAGGTCGAGCCATTCGGCGCGGGCACCGCCATGGATGCGGCGGGCGGCATCGATGCCGCCGCCGTGGTCGCGGACGTTGCGGCTCATGCCTCCTCGTCGTCCGGAAGCGGTGGGTGGCGCGACACGAAGTGCCCCTTGATGGCGGGAGGCCACTGCCGATAGGGCACCACCCCGCCGGCCGAGGCGGCATGAAGCCGGGCATAGGCGACGATCCCGTCGGCAGCCTCGGCATCCGGTGCAAAGCGCCCGATCGTGTAGGCCATCTTGCCGGGGGCCTGGATGGCGACGTTGCAGGCGCCGCTGCACCCCATCAGGCAGGAATGGCGGCGCGTGCGGACGCCAGGCACGCCCGCGGCGGCGGCTTCGACCAGCGCGGCCAGCGCCTCGCCGTCGGTGCGGCCCGGCGCGCGCGCTTCCCAGTCCTCGCGCTTGCACGTGTCGCAGATGGTGATCCAGGTCGTCATGACGGTCCTTCGTGTTCGCATCGTCCGTCCCCATCAAGCGCAATCCGGCGGCGCGCGCAATGGCCGAAAGCCGCCTGGCGACGCGTCCGCCGGCGCGCCGTGCCGCTGGCCGTCCCCGAACGGGCGCAATTCGGTTTGCGCGACGGTCGCGCAGGGCGTATACCGACGGCCGACGAAGCCCGTTGCAAGGGCCGGAGAGGTGTGCCGTGCGCGATCGACCCAACCCGGGGATTGGCGCCGGCGTCGTCGAGGCAAGGCATTGCCTCTCGGGTCCCGTCAGGAAAGGAACGGCGGATGCGACCGACCCGAGGAAACCACCCAGCCCAGACGTCGTTGACGGCCCCCGCCGGGCGATCCGGCCGCGGGGGTGCCCGATGACCGCCCCCCGGACGGGGCGCACGGGCGTCATGCTGTGCGGCCATGGCTCGCGCAGCCAGGCCGCCGTCGACGAATTCCGCGTGTTGGCCGAGCGGCTGCCGGCCTTCCTGCCAGAGGGTGTGCCGGTCGAATACGGCTATCTCGAGTTCGCCAATCCGGTGATCCGGGACGGGCTCGACCGCCTTCGTGCGCAGGGCTGCACGCGCATCCTTGCGGTGCCGGGCATGCTCTTTGCCGCGATGCACGCCAAGAACGACATCCCGACGGTGCTGAATACCTATGCCGCGCGCCACGGGGTCGAGATCGTCTACGGTCGCGAACTCGGGGTCGACCCCCGCATGATCGCCGCCGCCGCAGACCGCATCGAGACGGCGATGGCGGAGGCGGATGCGCGCGCAGGTGCCGTGCCGCGGCACGAAACCTGCCTTGTGGTCATCGGCCGCGGCGCCTCTGACCCCGACGCCAATGCCAATGTCGCCAAGATCGCAAGGATGCTGTGGGAGGGCCTCGGCCTTGGCTGGTGCGAGGTCGGGTATTCGGGGGTGACCTTCCCGCTGGTCGAGCCGACGCTCGAGCACGTTGCCCGGCTCGGCTACCGGCGGGTCGTCGTCTTCCCCTATTTTCTCTTCACGGGCATTCTGGTCGACCGGATCTACGGCTTCACCGACCGGGTCGCGGCCCGGCATCCGGACATCGAGTTCATCAAGGCGGGTTATCTGAACGACCACGACAAGGTGCTCGAAACCTTCGCCGAGCGCGTGAAGGAACTCGAGGGCGAGACGCCGCCGCCCAACTGCGCGATGTGCAAGTATCGCACGCAGATCCTCGGGTTCGAGGCCGAGGTCGGCATGCCGCAGGAAAGCCACCACCACCATGTCGAGGGGCAGGGTGCCTCGGCGCCGGGCTCGAACGTGGCCGACTGCACCCTTTGCGACGACTTCTGCACCGGTGAGTGCCGGCTGAAGATGGGGGGCGGGCACGACCACGGCCATCATCACCACCACCACGACGACCACCGCGACCACGATCACGATCATCACCACCATCATCATCACGGCCACGATCACCACCACGGCGACGGGCACGACCATCACCACCCGCCCTATCCGCATGCCGATCATCCCCTTGGGCCCAAGAGCGTCCTTCGAGGAAAATGAGCCGCCAGGGGCAACTTTTCGACGTGTATGTCGCGGTCGACTGGTCCGCCGCCGCCAAGCCGAGGCAGGGGCGCGATTCGATATGGATCGCCGTTGCCCGGGGCGATGCGCTGCGCTTTCACAACCCGCCGACGAGGGCGGTCGCCGAAGCGCTTGTTGACAGCGTCCTTGCCGACGCCTCGGCGGCGGGCGAGCGGGTCATCATCGGGCTCGACGCCGTCCTCGGCTTCCCGGCCGGCACGGCAGCGGCGTTGGGCGTCAGCGACTGGCGCGGCGTGTTCCGGCGCATTGCGGCCGAGCTCGGCGACGACGAGACCAATCGGAACGACCGCTTTCACGCGGCGGCCCGGCTCAACGCGGCCATGTCGGCCGGCGAGGGCCCGTTCTGGTTCAACGGTCTGGCCGAGGACATACCCGGGTTGCCGCGCGAGCGTCCCACGGGCTGGGGGGTGACGTTGCCGCCTGCAAGGCGGCGTGTGGAACGCGACCTTCCGGGCGCGCAGGAAGTCTGGCAGATGGGCGGGGCCGGGGCCGTGGGCGGGCAGTCCCTGACGGCCATTCCCGTGGTCGAGCGGCTGCGTCAGCGTCACCGCCTGGCGGTCTGGCCTTTCGAGTGGCCGGATGCCGAGGGACGCCACGTCCTGGCCGAGATCTTTCCCTCGGCCCTTGGCGTCGTGCCCGCCACGGGCGAGGTCAAGGACCGCGCCCAGGTCCGGGCCGTGGCGCGGGCCATGGCTGCCGCCGACGCCGGCGGCGAACTGGCGGCGATGCTGGACGCCGCTCCCCGAACGCCCGAAGTCGTCCGGGAGGAAGGCTGGATCCTTGGCCAGACTCCCTCGGGGAACGCCCTTGCCCCCTGTGCCGCGGAAGGCCACACGCACGGGGACGCGCCGCGCATGCGCTATCTTCGCGACCCCGCCGCGATCTACCGGCGGAGTTTCGAGATCGTCCGGGCCGAGGCGCGGCTCGACCGTTTTCCGCCGGGAATGGACCAACTGGCCATTCGTGTCATCCACGCCTGCGGAATGGTCGAGGTGGCTGATCGGCTGGCCTTCTCGCCGGATGCCTACGAATCCGGGGCGCGGGCGCTGGCCGCAGGCGCCCCCGTCCTGTGCGACTGCCGCATGGTCGCGGCCGGGATCATCCGTGACCGACTGCCGGCCGACAATCCCGTCATCCAGACCCTTGGCGATCCCGAGGTTCCCGACCTTGCCGCCGAGCTTGGGACGACGCGATCTGCGGCGGCGGTCGAGCGTTGGCGGCCGCATATCGAGGGGGCCGTGGTCGCCATCGGCAACGCGCCGACGGCGCTCTTTCATCTTCTGGAGCGGCTGGACGCGGGCTGGCCCCGGCCGGCCGTCATCCTCGGCTTTCCGGTCGGTTTCGTGGGCGCCGCCGAATCGAAGGCCGCGCTTGCCCGCGCCCCCGCACGCGCGCCCTTCGTGACCTTGCGGGGGCGTCGTGGCGGGTCGGCCATGGCCTCGGCGGCGGTGAACGCGCTGGCCGCCGGCCTGCCGGAAGAGACGACGGAGGCGGCACCATGACCGAGCCCTGGCTTGCCGTCGTCGGCATTGGTGAAGACGGGATCGACGGGCTGCGCCCCGCGGCGCGCGCCGCGCTTGAAAGCGCCGAGGTCATCATCGGCGCCGAGCGTCATCACCGCCTGTCGGACCGCATCACGGCCCAGCGCATCGCCTGGCCAAGCCCCTTCGACGCCCTTCTCGATGTCATACGGGGGCTCAGGGGGCGCCGCGTGGTCGTTCTGGCGACCGGGGACCCGCTCTGGTACTCGGTCGGCGCGCGCATTGCCCGCGCCTTTCCGGGCCCCGAGGTCGTCTTCCACCCGCAGGTTTCGGCCTTTCAATGGGCCGCCTGCCGACTGGGCTGGTCCCTTGCCGATCTCGAGACGCTGACCGCGCACGGCCGGCCGGTGGCGCAGATCGCCCCGTTCGTGCAGCCGGGCGCGCGCCTTCTTGTGCTGACAACCGGCGCGGACACGCCTGCCGAGGTTGCCGAGCTTCTGGTCAGCCTGGGCTATGGCCCGAGCCGCATGACCGTCTTCGGCCACCTGGGCGGCCCGGAGGAAAGCCGTTTCGACGGGACGGCCGCCGGCTGGTCGGCCCGCGTGCCGGATTTCAATACGCTGGCCGTCGAATGCGTCGCCGGTCCCGAAGCCGTCATCGCCTCGACCTGCCCCGGGCTGGATGACGCGTTGTTCGTCCACGACGGGCTGATGACGAAGCGAGAGGTGCGGGCCGCGGCGCTCGCCAAGCTCATGCCCATGCGGGGCGCGCTTCTGTGGGACGTCGGCGCGGGCTCGGGCGCGGTGGGGATCGAGTGGATGCGCGCGGCGCGCGATGCCCTGGCCATCGGGATCGAGCCCCGCGCCGACCGGCGCGCCCTTGCCGCGGCGAATGCCGTCCGGCTGGGCGCCCCGCGGCTTCGGCTTGTCGATGGCACGGCCCCCGACGCCTTGGCCGAGCTCGAACGCCCGGACGCCGTCTTCCTGGGCGGGGGCCTTTCCGCGGAAACGGTCGATCGCGCGTATGCGGCGCTGAAGCCCATGGGCCGGCTCGTGGCTCACGCCGTGACGTTCGAGAGCGAGCTGGTGCTGTCGGAGGCGTGGCGCCGACACGGCGGCGATCTGGTCCGGATCGCGGTGGAACGCGTGGGCAGCGTCGGCCGGATGCACGGCTGGCGCCCGTCCATGGCCGTGACGCAGTGGAGCCTGATCAAGCGATGAACGCGCAGGACAGAACCGAAGCGCCCGGCCGGCTGATCGGCGTGGGGCTGGGGCCCGGGGATCCCGAGCTTCTTACCCTTCGGGCCGCCCGGCGGATCCGCGAGGCCCGGGTCGTCGCCTATCCGGTGCTCGAACGGGGCGAGAGCCTGGCCCGCAGCATCGCCCGCGATTTCATCGCCGCCGGCGCCATCGAACTGCCGATCGTGGTGCCGATGACGCACGATCGGGCACCGGCCCAGCGGGCCTATGACCGGGCGGCGGCGGCCATCGCGGGCCATCTTTCGGCCGGCACCGACGTCGTGACGCTCTGCGAGGGCGACCCGCTCTTCTACGGTTCGTTCATGTATCTGCACGCCCGCCTTGGCGATCGCTTTCCGGTCGAGGTCGTGCCAGGCGTCAGCTCGCTTGGCGCGGGAACGGCGGCCGCGCAGCTGCCGCTCGTTGCGCGCAACGAATGCCTGACCGTGCTGCCCGCCCCGCTTGAGGATTCCCTGCTCCGGCGTCGTCTCGCCGACGCGGATGCCGCCGTCCTCATGAAGGTCGGCCGGCATCTGGGCCGCGTCCGGGGACTGCTGGGCGAAATGGGGCTTCTGTCCGGCGCAACCTACGTGGAAAGGGCGAGCATGGCGGGCGCGCGCGTCCTGCCCCTGGCCGAGGCGCCGGACCCCGCCCCCTACTTTTCCATGATCCTTGTCACGAAAGGAGCCGACCCGTGGCTGTGACACCTGCCGTCCTTTGCCTGTCATCGTCGGGGGCGGTCGTCGCGCGGCGTATGGCCGCCGACCTCGGCGCGCCGGTGCACGGCCTGTCGGGCCGCGTCGAGGCGCCGGACATCGCCTTCGATGACACGGCCGAGCACCTGCGGGCGCTCTTTCTGGCGGGGACGCCCATCGTCGCCGTTGCCGCCGTGGGCATCGTGGTGCGCGCGCTTGCAAGTGTGATCGGCGACAAACGCGTCGAACCGCCCGTCGTTGCCGTCGCCGACGATGGCAGCGTTGCGGTGCCGCTTCTGGGTGGGCACCGCGGGGCAAACGCGCTGGCGCGGCGGGTGGC
>RFGD01000322.1 GCA_003696705.1 Alphaproteobacteria bacterium
CCGCCGATCTCCTCGACCAAGTCGATGACGGGTCACAGCCTTGGAGCGACCGGGGTGCACGAGGCGATCTATTCGCTTCTCATGATGCAGCACGGGTTCATCGCCCCCTCGATCAACGTCACCGAGCTTGACCCCGAGATCCGGCCCGACGAGATCGGGACCGAGCCGCGCGAGGGGGTCGAACTCGACTCGGTGCTTTCGAACAGCTTCGGTTTCGGCGGGACGAACGCGACGCTGGTGTTTTCCAGGTTTGACGGGTGACAATTGATGGCTGATCTCCTGACGGGCCGCCGCGGCCTCATCATGGGTGTCGCGAACGACCACTCGATCGCCTGGGGCATCGCAAGGGCCATGGCCGCAGAAGGGGCCGGACTGGCCTTCACCTACCAGGGCGAGGCATTCGGTCGCCGGGTCATCCCCCTGGGCGAAAGCCTTGGCGCCGAGTTGTTCCTGGATGTCGACGTGATGAACCCCGGGCAGATGGACGAAGCCTTCGCGGCCATCGCCGAACGCTGGGGCAAGCTCGATTTCGTCGTGCACGCCATCGCCTATTCCGACAAGTCCGAGCTGACGGGGCGGTTCATCAATACCACGCTCGAGAACTTCAGGAACTCGCTGTCGATCTCGTGCTACTCGCTCATCGACGTGGCCCGCCGGGCGCGGCCGCTCATGACCGATGGCGGAACCATCATCACCCTGACCTACCAGGGGTCGAACCGCGTCACGCCGTTCTACAATGTCATGGGGGTCGCCAAGGCGGCGCTGGAATCAAGCGTACGCTACCTTGCCAATGACCTTGGGCCCGAGAAGATTCGGGTGAACGCCATTTCGCCCGGACCGATGCGGACGCTTGCGGGCGCGGCCATCGGGGGGGCGCGCAAGACCTTCCGCCATACCGAGGCGAATGCGCCGCTCAGGCAGAATGCGACGCTCGAGGCGATCGGCGGCACGGCCGTGTATCTGGCCTCCGACTATGGTGCCTGCACGACGGGGGAAACGATCATCGTCGATGGCGGCTATCACGTCCTCGGGATGCCGCAGCCCGAAAACCTCTGATTAGAGGTCGGCGAGAGTTCCCGGACGCGCGGGCGCGCCCGGGAGCATGCGTTCAGACCGTTCAGACGATCTCGACCAGCTCGACCTCGAACACAAGGTCCTTGCCGGCCAGCGGATGGTTGGCGTCAAGGATCACTTCGTTCTCGCGAATTTCGCGCACGACCACGGGGATCTCGCGTCCATCGCCGGTGCGGACCTGAAGCTGAAGCCCCACTTCGAGCGGAATGTCCGGCGGGAACATCTCTTTCGGCGCCGCCTGGATCTGTTCGGCCATCGGCTCGCCGTAGGCGTCGGCTGCAGCCACCTCGACCGTCTTGGTCTCGCCGACTTCCATGCCTTCGATTTCCCGATCGAGGCCGCTGATGATCTGACCTGATCCAATGGTGAATTCCAAGGGTTCGCGATCGCGGGAGCTGTCGAAAGTCTCGCCGCCCGGAAATGAGCCGGTGTAGTGAATGCGGACGGTGTCGCCGCTCTTGGCCTTTGTCATGAAGAATTTTTCTCTGATTGGCAGTTTCTGTCGTCCGGCCGAGCCGCGTGCTGGCCGATGGGTCAACCCTGACAGGGGCGGGGGGGGATGTAAACCCCGCCCGGGTTCAGCTGTCCGCGGCCGGGGTAATGAGGCCCACCGCCGCCCCCGCTGGGTCGGTGACGATCGCGATGCGTCCGATGCCGGGGACGTCGAAGGGATCGTTCTTCACCTCTCCGCCGCGCGCGCGTGTCCGGCGCACGGCCTCGTCGACGTCGTCCACGGCGACGTAGGTGAACCAGTGCGGCGGCACCGCGTCCATGCCGGGAACCCCGGTCATGTCCATGATCCCGGCGACAGGCGCGCCGTGGCGACTGGCCACGAAGTATTCGCGTTCACCCATGGGCATGGTTTCGAATGTCCAGCCGGCGACCTCGGCGTAATAGTCGCGCGCGGCGGCCGGGTCGCGGGTGAGAAGTTCGCTCCACCAGATTTTCCCGTGATGTTCGGTCATGGCAATGTCCTTTCGGGGTTGATCGGCTGAGGCTAGCACATTTGCTGCCCTTCTTCCGGGCCGACGAGTTCCGCGCGGGCCCTTTCGCGCCGTGCGGTCGCGTGGCAAAGTCGGGCGCGTGGAAATCGGGGGGAAGGTTGGATGCCTGTTTCGGTCTGCGTATTCGATGCCTATGGCACGCTTTTCGACGTTGCCGCCGCCGCGCGGGAAGTGGCGGCAGAGCCGGGGCGCGAGGCTTTTGCGGCCTGTTGGACGCAGGTGGCGCGCGACTGGCGGCTGAAGCAGCTGCAATATACCTGGCTCCGGGCCATTGCCGACGCCCATGCCGATTTCTGGCAGGTGACGCAGGATGGTCTGGACTGGGCGCTCGAGAACGCCGGGCTTGCCGGTGATCCCGATCTGCGCGAACGGCTTCTTTCGCTCTACTGGGAACTCGCCGCTTATCCCGAGGTGCCGCAGATGCTGGCGCGACTGAAGGCCGACGGCTTCCGGACCGCCATCCTCTCGAACGGTTCGCCGGAAATGCTCGACGCCGCGGTGAGGTCGGCAGGCGTCACCGAGTTTCTCGACGACGTCCTCTCGGTCGAGGCGGTGGGCGTCTACAAGCCCCACCGGCGGGTCTACGAACTTGTCGGCAATCGGTTCGGCACGCGCCCGGACGAGGTTCTTTTCGTCTCGTCGAACGGGTGGGACGCGGCCGGGGCTGCGGGTTTCGGCTTCGTGACCGCCTGGGTCAACCGGGCGGGTGAACCGATGGACCGCCTGCCATGGCAGCCGGCGCATGTCATCGACGACCTGTCGACCATTCCGCAGCTGGCGGCGCGGACATGATGGGGCGGTTCCGAACCTCGGACGGTGTCACGCTTGCCTTCAGGGACGAAGGCCGCGGCCTTCCCGTCCTTGCGCTGGCCGGGCTGACCCGCAACGCGGCCGATTTCGACTATCTGGCGCCCCATCTCGGCGATGTGCGGCTTGTCCGGCTTGATTACCGCGGCCGCGGCGCATCGGACCACGCCGATCCGGCGACCTATACGGTGCCGGTCGAGGCGCGCGACGTGCTCGAGCTTCTGGATCACCTTTCGATCCCGAAGGCGGCGATCATCGGGACCTCGCGCGGGGGGCTCATCGGGATGTTTCTGGCCGCAACGGCCCCCGAGCGGCTGCGCGGGCTGTTTCTGAACGATGTCGGCCCCGTGATCGAACGCGCCGGCCTCGAGCGCATTTTCGATTACGTCGGCGTGCCCCCGGCCTTTCGCACCGTCGAAGAGGCCGCGCGCGCCATGCCGGCGCTCAATCCCGGTTTCGAGGATGTGCCCCACAGCCGCTGGGTGGACGAGGTGCGCCGCCGCGTCGTCGAAACCGCGAACGGGCTCGCGCTCAACTACGATCCGCGTCTGCGCGAGGCCTTCCTTGCCGCTTTCGAGGGGCCACCGCCCGACCTTTGGCCCCTCTTCGACGCCCTCGACGGGCTCCCCGTCGGGCTTCTGCGCGGCGCGAACTCGGATCTTCTCTCGGCCGAGGCCGCCGCCGAGATGCGCCGGCGTCGCCCCGACATGGTGTTTGCCGAGGTGCCCGGCCGCGGCCACGTTCCCTTCCTTGACGAACCGGAAAGCCTGTCGGCGATCCGCGCCTGGCTCGAGAGGCTCTCATGACACCACCCCCGAGCTTTGCCGACGTCGAGGCCGCCCGCGGGCGAATTGCCGACTGGGTGCGGCGCACGCCGCTTCTGTCTTCGCCCTTTCTGGACGAGGTCGCCGGCCGCCGCGTTTTCGTGAAGCCCGAGTGCCTCCAGCACACGGGGTCGTTCAAGTTCCGGGGCGCCTGTTCGGCGCTGTCGGCGCTGGATCCCGACACGCGCGCGCGGGGCGTCATCGCGTTTTCCTCGGGCAACCACGCCCAGGGCGTCGCCATGGCCGCGCGCATGTTCGGGGTCCCGGCCGTCATCGTCATGCCGTCGGACGCGCCACGACTGAAGATCGAGAACACAAGGCGGCTTGGCGCCGAGGTCGTCCTCTATGACCGCGAGCTTCAGGACCGCGACGAGATCGGCACGCGGCTGGCTGCAGAGCGGGGGTTGTCGCTCATCCGTCCCTTCGACGACCCGCGGGTCATCGGCGGGCAGGGGACGGTGGGCATGGAGATCGCCGAGGACGCGGCGGCACTCGGTATCCACGACGCCGATGTGCTGGTCCCATGCGGCGGCGGCGGCCTGTCGGCCGGCGTTGCCCTGGCACTCGAGGCCATGGCGCCCGACCTGCGCCTGCGCACGGTCGAGCCCGCCGGGTTTGACGATGTCGCGCGTTCGCTTCGCGCCGGAGAGATCTGCAGGAACGACCGGCTGGTCGGATCGGTCTGCGACGCCATCATCACGCCGGCGCCGGGGGTCGTGCCATTCCCGATCCTGCTTCGCTGCGCCGGTCCCGGCCTTGTCGTCAGCGATGCCGAGGCGCTGCGTGCCATGGCCGCGGCTTTCCTGCGTCTCAAGATCGTCGTCGAGCCGGGGGGCGCCGTCGCGCTTGCGGCCGCGCTGTTCCGCAGCGCCGAGCTCGAGGGTGATTCGGTTGTCGTCGTCGCTTCGGGCGGCAATGTGGACCCGGCGGTCTTCGCGCGCGCCCTCGAGACGGATCCCGGCAACGTCTAGGCGCGCGCACCTGCGCGGGCTTTCCGGGGCCGTCGCCCCCCGCCCAGGAAGAGCCCGAGCGCGAGGAGCATGAGAATTCCGGCCAGAAGGAAGGGGGCGCCGGGGAAGTGAACGGGCGCATCGGCGCGGGTGAAGTGAAAGAACGTCTGCGTCATGAGGATCGGCGAAATGATCATCCCGAGCGCGCCTGCCGATGTCAGCAGCCCCTGGAGTTCGCCCTGCTGGTCGTCGGGCACGGCCTGGGACATGAGGGCCTGCATGGCCGGTCCGGAGACGCCGCCAAGCGCGGCCAGGGGAACAAGCGCGAAGACCTGCCAGCCCGTTCCCGCCCAGGCGAAGGCGACGAAGACGATGGTGTCGAGCGACAGGCCGAGGACCGTCGTCCGTGCCTCGCCCAGGCGGCGCACGACCGGCCGGACGAGCCCGCCCTGGACGATGGCCATCGCGAGACCGAAGGCGGCGAAGGAAAGTCCCACCATCCCGGCCGACCAGCCGAAGCGGTATTCGGCCGAGTAGGCCCAGACCGCCGGATAGACGAAGAAGGCGATCTGGTAGAGGAAATAGACCCCCACAAGCCGGCCAAGGCCGGCAAGTCGGGCAATCGCCGTCAGGGCGCCAAGCGGGTTTGCGCGCCGCCACGAGAACGCGCGCCGTGTGCGGTCCGTCACCGTCTCGGGCAGGACAAGAAGTCCGAACATGCCGTTGACGAAGGCAAGCCCGGCCGCGGCCCAGAACGGGGCGCGGGCCCCGAACTCGCCCAGAAAGCCGCCGATGGCCGGGCCGGCCACGAAGCCGATGCCGAAGGCGGCCGACACGAGGCCGAAGTTCCCCGCCTTCTCGTCCCGGCTGGAGATGTCGGCCATGTAGGCCGTCGCCGTCGAATGGGTCGCCGAGGTGACGCCGCCCACGAGCCTGAAGAGCAGCAGAAGCCAGATCGAATGGGCAATGGCCATCACCGCATAGTCGAGGGCCATGGCAAATAGCGACACGAGAAGAACCGGCCGCCGCCCGAAGCGATCGGACAGGTTGCCCACAAGCGGGCCGAAGAGAAACTGCATCACGGCAAAGGCCGTCGTCAGGATGCCACCCCACAAGGCCGCCTCGGGCAGGCTGCCCGCCTCGACGTCGCGGATGAGATCCGGCATCACCGGCATGATGAGCCCGATCCCGATCGCATCGAGCGCCACCGTCACAAGGATGAACTGTCTGGCAAGCTGCATCGCCGTCTCCTGGGCCCGTTCCCCCGCATTACGCGGGCGGTTCGTCCGCGGTCGTTGCCGCTTTCTCGGCAGCGGCGGCGAAGGCAAGCGCGTCAGCCGGCGCCTGTCCGGTCCCCGACATGGGATCCGTCAGGGTCTGGATGTCAAGTTCGGGAAACCTGAGTGTCAGAAGTTCGGGCAGGGGGACATGGCGTGTGCGGGCTTCGGCGGCAAGCGACTTCACGGCCGCCTGCGCCTCGGGGCGTGGCATGCGTTCTGCGAGCGCGAAGGCGATCCGCTCGGCGTGGACAAGGCCAAGCCCGTCGGGGTCGAGGCCGCAGCGCATCGCCCGTGCATTCGGTTCGAGCACCGCGGCGATGTCCGCGGCCAGCCGGACCGCCTGCCCCGAGGCCATGAGGATCTGCGGCAGGGAAAGCCATTCCGTCATCCATGCGGCGCCGTCGCGCTGCTCGCGGTGCAGGCGCGCCATGGTCGTCGCGCCTGACAGAAGGGCGGCATGACGCGCCAGGGCCACAAGGACGCTCGGTCCGACCGGATTGGACTTTTGCGGCATGGTCGACGACGCGCCGCCGGATCCTGCGGAAACCTCCTCGATGCCGCTGTGGGTGAGAAGCAGAAGATCCTCGCCCATCTTGCCCGCCGCGCCGGCGATCCCGGAGGCCCAGGTTGCGACCCCGGCAATCGGAAGGCGGTCGTTGTGCCAGCTTGCGCCGGGATCCCGCAGGCCAAGGGACGCGGCCAGGCGCCGGCGCACCTCGGGACCCGCGTCCCCCATGGCCGAGAGGGTACCGGCGGCGCCCGAAAGGCTCACCTGAAGCGCGTGTTCGCGCGCCTTCTCAAGGTCTTCGAGAAGCCGAAGGACGGGGCGTCCCCACTCGGCGACCACGGCGCCGAAGGTCGTCACGGTCGCATTCTGCCCCCAGGTGCGCGCCGCCATCGGCAGGTGGGCGTGCGCCCGCGCCAGCACGGCCAGCGAGCCCAGAAGCCGGCGCGCCCGCCCCTCGAGAAGGGTCAGGACCTGGCGCAGCCGAAGGGCAAGCGCCGTATCCATGATGTCCTGAGAGGTGGCGCCGTAGTGGACCCAGGCGGCATGCTCGGGGGCATCGAGCGCATGGCGGAACGCCCGCACG
Organism: Alphaproteobacteria bacterium; assembly: GCA_003696705.1. Taxonomy (GTDB): domain Bacteria; phylum Pseudomonadota; class Alphaproteobacteria; order Rhodobacterales; family Rhodobacteraceae; genus RFGD01. Next base: position 7,031 of record RFGD01000322.1, read on the forward strand.
AGCGCGGGGACGGGAACGGCGTTCGTGGCCGTTTCGGCCGTCAGGGCCGCCGGGTCGATCTGGACCTCCATCGCGGCGCGATGAATGAAGGTCGCCGACGTTTCGGGAATGAGGCCGAGCTCTCCCTGCACCTTTGCCAGCGCCCCTTCGACAAGGAGCATCGCGCGCACCTCGGCGCTGTCGGAAAGAAGGCGCGCGATGTCCGGGTCGTGGAACAGGCCGCGATAGATCGTGCTGTCGAACGGAACCGTCGGCATGGTTCAGGGTGCCGGCCAGGGGCGAAGGCCAAGGATCTCGCGCGCTTCCTTCCAGCTCGCGACGGGACGTTCGTATTTCTCGCAAAGCGCCACCGCCCGCCGGACAAGTGCGGCGTTCGACGGGGCCAGCGTCTCGCGGTCGAGCCGAACGTTGTCCTCGAGCCCCGTGCGCGTATGGCCGCCGGCCGCGATGGACCATTCGTTGAGCACGATCTGGCCGGCCCCGATGCCGGCCCCGCACCACTCGGCATCCGGCGCCAGGCGCCGCAGCGTGCGGACGTAGAAGTCGAACACCTCGCGGTCGACCGGCATGGCGTTCCGGACGCCCATCACGAACTGGACATAGAGCGGCTTCTCGAGCCGGCCGTCCTCGCTCATGCGGACTGCCTGGAAGATGTGCGACAGGTCGAAGGCCTCGATCTCGGGCTTGACGCCATGGCGTTTCATTTCGGCCGCAAGCCAGTCGACGAGCTCCGGCGGGTTCTCATAGACGCGTCCCGGGAAATTGTTCGACCCGACCGAGAGCGAAGCCATGTCGGGCCTGAGGGAAAGCATGCCGCCGCGCTCGCGCCCCGCACCGGATCGGCCGCCGGTCGAGAACTGGACGATCATCCCGGGGCAGTGCTTGTTCAGCCCCTCCTTGAGGCGGGCGAATTTCTCGGGGTCCGAACTGGGGCTGCCGTCGTCGTTGCGCACGTGGCAGTGGGCGATGGCGGCGCCGGCCTCGAAACTCTCGTGGGCGCTCTCGATCTGCTCGTCGACGGTGATCGGCACGGCCGGGTTGTCGGACTTCTGCGCGACCGAACCCGTCAGGGCAACGCAGATGATGCAGGGTCGGGGCGTGTTCGCGCTCATGCGGTGACCTCGGCGATGAAACGGCCCAGAATGGCGGCATACTCGTCGGGACGCTCGACGCAGGGCAGATGACCGGCGCCGCGGATGAGCTCGAAACGACCGTTGGGCGCCAGCTCGGCCGTCTCGCGAACAAGATCCGGCGGCGTCGATCCGTCAAGATCGCCGCCGATTCCCAGGACCGGCTGTGCAAGTGCCGCGGTTGTCGTGTAGAAGTCCGTGCCCGCGATCGCGGCCGAGCATCCGACGTAGCCTTCGAGTGGCGTGCGCGTCAGCATCGCGCGCCAGCCAAGGAACTCGGGGCCTTGGCGAAACCCGGCCGAGAACCAGCGTTCGAGAACGGTGTCCGCGATTGCCTCTATCCCGCCCTTCCGGACGGCCGCGATCCGCTCTTCCCAGATTTCGCGCGTGCCGATCTTGGCCGCGGTGTTCGACAACACGACCGCCTTCACGAGGTCGGGCCGTTTCGCGGCGAGGCCCTGGGCGATCATGCCGCCGATCGAAAGGCCGACGAAGATGCAGTCCCTGATGTCCAGCGCCTCGATCAGCCGTTCGGCGTCGCGTACCAGCGCCCCCATGGCATAGGGCCCCGGTGGACAGGCCGAGAGGCCGTGGCCGCGCTTGTCATAGCGGACGATCCGCAGGCCGGGCTGTAGCCGGGGAACGATCTTGTCCCACAGCCGAAAGTCGGTCCCGAGCGAGTTTGCGAAGACGATCGGCTGCCCATCGGCCGGCCCGCGGTCCTCGTAGTGCAGATGGATGTCGCCAAGATCGATGACCTGCATCGCGTTCCCCACCGTTGATGCGCCGTCTCGCGGATCAGAACGGAAGGCCGACGTAGTTTTCGGCCAGGGACGTTCGTGCCGCGCGCGAGGACGCCAGATAGTCAAGCTCGGCCGCCTGGACGCGCCGGTCGAACGGGCTCTGGTCGGGGAAGCGGTGCAACAACATGGTCATCGACCACGAGAAGCGTTCGGCCTTCCAGACCCGCGCCAGAGCCTTCGACGCATACTGATCCAGCGCCGTGTCGTCATGGTCGTGATAGTGCGCGCGAAGTCCCTGGTAAAGGTAATGGACGTCGGAAAACGCCAGGTTCAGGCCCTTGGCGCCGGTCGGCGGCACGATATGGGCGGCGTCTCCGACGAGAAACAGCCGCCCCCAACGCATCGGCTCCGATACGAACGACCGCAGGGGCGCAATCGATTTCTCGATCGACGGACCGGTGACAAGCCGGGCTGCGGCGTCGGGCGGGATGCGGCGGCGAAGTTCGTCCCAGAACGCCGCGTCCGACCAGTCCTCGGGCCGATCGCTCAGCGGCACCTGGATGTAATAGCGGCTGAGGTCCTTGCGCCGCATGGAGCAGAGCGCGAAGCCGCGGTCGCTGGCTGCGTAGATGAGCTCGTCCGACACCGGCGGCGTCTCGGACAGGATACCCAGCCAGCCGAACGGATAGACCTTCTCGAAGACCTGCCGGCGGTCGCGCGGGATCGTCTGCCGGCTGACCCCGTGGTAGCCGTCGCATCCGGCCACGAAATCGCAGTCGACGCGCGATGTCCGGCCCCCCTTGGTGAATGTCACATGGGGCGACGTGCCGTCGGCGTCGTGGATGGCGACGTCCTCGGCCCGGTCGATGACGATCCCGCCCGCGGCGTCGCGAGCCGCGTAAAGGTCATGCGTCACCTCGGTCTGGCCGTAGACCATGACGGCCTTTCCGGTCAGGTCCCGAAAGTCGATGCGAAAGCTGTCGGCGCCCCCGGCAAGGGTCACGCCTTCGTGCACATAGCCTTCACGCTGCATGCGTTCGCCGACGCCTGCGGCTTGCAGAAGTTCGACCGATCCCCACTCGAGCACGCCGGCGCGGATCCGCGAAAGCACATGTTCCCGACTTCGCCGTTCAAGAACGACGCTGTCGATCCCCGCCCGGTCAAGAAGCTGGGACAGAAGAAGGCCGCTCGGCCCGCCCCCGACGATGCAAACCTGGGTGCGCATTTCCCGTCCTCCCTGTCGTTGCGGGAAATCATCCGCATGTGATTGACACTGTCAATCATATTGCCGGCGCGGGTGTCGTTTTTCGACTTGCCGGCCTCGCCGAGGCGTCGCAACCTCGGCCGAAATAGCAGGGAGATGACGATGGGCAGAATTCGCGCCGCCGTGGCCCGCGCCTTTGGCCAGCCGCTTGTGATCGAGGAACTCGAACTGCGGGATCCGGGGCCGGGGGAGGTCGAGGTCGACATCAAGGCCTGCGCCATTTGCCATTCGGACATTTCCTTTCTCGATGGCGGCTGGGGGGGCGGCCTTCCGGCCGTCTATGGCCACGAGGCCGCCGGCGTCGTCAGCGCGGTGGGGCCCGGCGTTGCCGATCTGGCACCGGGCGACACGGTGCTCGTGACCCTCATTCACGCCTGTGGCCATTGCCCGAATTGCGCCACGGGCCGGCCGGTGCTTTGCACGACACCGACCGACCGGGCGGACGGGACGCTGCGCACGACCGCCGGCGAGATGGTCGAGAAGGGCCTCGATTGCGGTGCCTTTGCCGAAAAGGTGGTCGTTGACCGAAGTCAGGTGGTGGCCATTCCGTCCGATCTGCCGATGGATGCGGCGTCGCTTCTGTCCTGCGGCGTCATCACCGGCGTCGGCGCGGTCGTCAACACCGCCG
>RFGD01000048.1 GCA_003696705.1 Alphaproteobacteria bacterium
ATAATGGAGGTATCCAGCCCTCCGGAATAGGCCAGCACGGCCTTCTTCACATCCGCCATCGATGCTTCCTCGCTTGCATGGAATCGCTTCCCGAATCCCGGGAGTCCGGCAGGCTACACCCGCCCGCTGCCGCTTTCCATGCGGATATACCTTGCCCACCTGAGGCACAGGCACGTGTCAACAAGCCCAGATATGGACGGCTTGTCCCAATCCCCGGCTTATGCAAAGCTTGCAGCAAGGATCGGCACGTTGGGGAGGTGTGGATGTCGGCCAGCGAATCAGATGCATTGCCGAGTCTGGATCAGGCGGCACGGCACGTGGCCGAGGCGCTGTATATGCGCATGGGTCGCCCGAACATCCAGATCGTACTCTGGAATGGGGATGTCGTCGGCTGCGCTGATCCGATCGGCCGCATCCATATCCGCAACCGCCAGACCCTGCTTTCTCTGCCGCTGAATCCGAACCTCCACTTCGGCGATGGCTACAGTCGGGGTGACATCGAAATCGACGGTGATCTGATCGACACGCTGACCGAGATCTATCGGAGGCTGCCGAAGGGGGCGGATCGAACCCCCTGGCGCCGGCTGACACGCCAGCTCGTCAATCCCCGGCGCAATTCCCCGGATCGCGCCCGGCGCAACATCCATGCGCATTACGATCTGGGCAATGACTTCTATCGCCTCTGGCTGGATCGCGAGATGGTCTACACCTGCGCCTACTTCGAGGATCGGGACTCCACGCTGGAGGAGGCCCAGCTGGCGAAGATGCACCATGTCTGTCGCAAGCTCCGGCTCAGGCCCGGCGAACAGGTCGTCGAAGCCGGTTGCGGCTGGGGCTCACTGGCGCTGCACATGGCCCGCTTCTATGGCGTGAAGGTTCGCGCCTTCAATATCTCGCACGAACAGATCGAGTTTGCCCGCGACCGCGCAAGGCGGGAAGAACTGGATGGCCAGGTCGAGTTCATCGAGGACGATTACCGCAACATCCAGGGCAAGTATGACGCCTTTGTCTCGGTTGGCATGCTCGAGCATGTCGGCCGGGAACATCACCGCGACCTGGGCGATACCATCCACCGCGTCCTGGCCGACCATGGCCGCGGGCTGCTGCACTCGGTCGGCCGCAATCGCCGCGAATCCATGCGGGACTGGATCGAGAAACGCATCTTCCCGGGATCCTATGTGCCGTCATTGGGAGAAATGACGGCCATTCTCGAACCCTACGACTTCTCGGTCATCGATGTTGAGAATCTGCGCCTGCATTACGCAATGACCCTGCGCGAATGGCTCCGGCGCTTCGATGCCGCCGGGGATCAGGTCCGCACCATGTTCGACGACGAATTTGTCCGCGCCTGGAGACTGTACCTGGGCGGATGCAGCGCGGCCTTCGCATCCGGTGTCGTCCAGCTCTTCCAGCTGCTCTTTACCCGCCCGGGCGTCAATGAACTGCCGCTGACCCGTGCCGATCTCTACCTCCCATGACTGAGGAATCCAGCGATGTGCTGATCGTTGGTGGCGGACCGGCCGGCTCCAGCTGCGCCCGAGCCCTGCGCCGGGAAGGTCTCAAGGTTCGCATACTCGACCAAAAGCGTTTTCCTCGCGACAAGGTCTGTGCCGGATGGGTCACCCCTTCGGTATGGTCCGCGCTTGAGCTGAAGCCGAAGCGATATCCGCATCTGTTGCAACCGATCCGTCGCTTTCGCGTCGGCCTGATGCATGGACCGATGTATGAATTCGATTACGCGGAATGCGTCAGCTACGGCATCCGACGCTGCGAATTCGACGCATGGCTGCTCAAGCAGGCCGATGTGACCGTTTCCACACCCGAGAAGGTGGGGCAGGTCGAACGCATTGGCGCGCAATGGCGGATCAACGGCCGCTTCACGGCACCCGTCGTCGTCGGTGCCGGTGGCCATTTCTGCCCCATCGCCCGCTTCATGGGAGCGCGGCCGGGCCGAGGGGAGCGGGCCGTGCATGCCCAGGAAGCCGAGTTCCGTATTCCTGACAGCTGGAAAGCCGAGCTGCCGATCGACGGGGATCGCCCCGAACTCTACTTCTGCCCCGATTTCAGGGGCTATGGCTGGGTCTTTCGCAAGGGCGATTACCTGAACATCGGCCTCGGGCGCATCGACGAGCCGGGGCTGTCGTCCGCCGTTCGTCGCTTCGTGGACTGGCTGATCGCATCCGGAAGGCTGCCCGCTGCACCCAATGCAGACTTCAGGGGCCATGCCTATCTTCTGGCCAGCACGTCAAAGCGCGACATCGTCGCGGACGGCATGCTGCTGATCGGCGATGCGGCCGGCCTGGCTCACGGCCTGAGCGGTGAAGGCATTCGCCCGGCGGTCGAATCCGGCCTGCTGGCTGCCCAGACCCTCCTCGAAGCGAACGGGGATTACCGGAAGGCTCGCCTGGCGGGATATGTCTCGGCCATCGAGCGCCATCTGGGGAGGAACCGGAAGCGGATGGAGCCGCCGGCATGGCTGGCCAGACTCGTCTTCCGTCTCGGACCCATGACCCGTCGCTTCATTGTCGAGCAGGGATTTCTCGGGGCGTAGTTCAGGCGAGCAGGAACTCCAGCAGCGCCTTCTGCGCATGCAGCCGGTTCTCGGCCTCATCCCAGACCACCGACTGCGGCCCGTCGATGACCTCGGCCGCGACCTCCTCGCCCCGATGCGCCGGCAGGCAGTGCATGAACAGCGCATCCGGCTGCGCATGCGCCATCACGCGCGCATCGACGCAGAAGCCGGCAAAGGCCTTTTCGCGAACCGCCTGCTCGTCTTCCTGGCCCATCGAGGCCCAGACATCGGTGGTCACGAGATCGGCATCGCGCGCGGCCGCAAGCGGATCGTCGCTCAGCGTCACCTCCGCACCCAGCGCCTGCGCCGCCTCGAGCAGCTTCGCATCCGGGCTGTATCCGGCCGGGCAGGCGATGTTCAGGCGATAGCCGAAGGCGACCGCGCCGTTGATCCAGGAATGCGCCATGTTGTTGCCGTC
>RFGD01000323.1 GCA_003696705.1 Alphaproteobacteria bacterium
ATGATCGCGCGGCTTCGGGCGACGGGAACCGTGCGCTACATGCCGCGCACAACGGTCTTCGGCGCCTACGACGATGGCAGCTTCGGCGCCTTCGAAAGGGTGTCGGCGCATCTGGCCGAGCGGCCGCCAGGCGCGCCGCACGAAGCCTTCTGGCGCATCCGGGCGCGTCGCGCGGTGCTTGCCGCCGGGGCGCTCGAGCGGCCGATCGCCTTTCCCGACAACGACCGTCCCGGGGTGATGCTGGCCTCGGCCGTGCGGGCCTATCTCCATCGCTACGGGGTTCAGGCCGGCCGGCGGGTCGCGGTCTTTGCGAACAATGACGACGGCGCGCACACGGCGCGGGCGCTCTCGTCCGCCGGCATCGAGGTCGCGGCGCTGATCGACGCGCGCCCCGGCGCCCATTCGCAAGGTGCCGGCGGCTCGGTGCCCGAGGGCATTCCGGTCTTCCCCGGGGGACGCGTCATCGGCACGCGCGGCCGGCTGGGGCTGCGGTCTGTCACTGTCGAAACCGGCGGCGCCATCCATCGCATCGAGGCCGATTGCCTGGCCGTCGCGGGCGGCTGGAACCCGAATGTGCATCTGTCGTGTCATCTGAACGGGCGGCCAAAGTGGGACGAGGGGATCATGGCCTTCGTGCCGACGCCCGGCGCGGTCCCGGGGCTCGAGGCCGCCGGCGCCGTTGCGGGCGTCTTCTCGACGGCGGGCTGTCTGGCCTCGGGCGCCGAGGTCGCGGCACGTGCGCTCGAGGCGCTTGGTGCGCGACCCCCGAAGCTCTCGCTGCCGGTTGCCGGCGGGGGCGATGCCGGGTCTTCCCCGGCGCCTTTCTGGCATGTCGAGGGGAAGGGCCGCGCCTGGGTCGATTTCCAGAACGATGTCACGGTCAAGGACATCGCGCTTGCCGTGACCGAAAACTTCCGTTCGGTCGAGCACATGAAGCGCTATACGACGCAGGGCATGGCGACCGATCAGGGCAAGAACTCGAACGTCCTGGCCCTTGCCGTCCTTGCCGAGCTGACGGGCCGAAGTATTCCCGAGACGGGGACGACCACCTTCCGCCCCCCGTTCACGGCGGTGCCCCTCGGGGCCATCGGCACCCACGGGCGCGGCGCCGGCTTCGCCCCCGAGCGGCGGACCACAAGTGACGCCCGGGCCCGTGCCCTGGGCGCGCCGATGGTCGAGGCCGGCCTCTGGTTCCGCCCGTCCTGGTTTCCGGCCCCCGGCGAGACGAGCTGGCGAGAGAGCTGCGACCGGGAAGTCGCCATGGTTCGCGAGGCGGTGGGCGTGGTGGACGTCTCGACGCTTGGAAAGATCGACATCCAGGGACCGGATGCCCCCGCTTTCCTCGACTTCGTATATGCCAATCGTTTCTCGACGTTGAAGCCCGGCCGGGCGCGCTATGGCATCATGCTGCGCGAGGACGGGCATGTCATGGACGACGGCACGACGGCCTGCCTTGGCCCGGGGCATTTTCTCATGACGACGACCACGGCCGCGGCCGGGACGGTCATGCGGCATCTCGAGTTCGTCCTGCAGGGGCTTCGCCCCGATCTTGACGTGCGCATCGCCTCGGCGACGGAAGGCTGGGCGCAGTTCGCGGTCGCGGGGCCGCGCGCGCCCGAGCTTCTCGACGGGCTTCTCGACCGCCCGCCGGGGCCGGGCGATCTGCCTTTCATGGGCGTCTTCGAGGCGTCGATCAGTGGCGTGCCGGTGCGGGTCTTCCGGATCTCCTTCTCGGGCGAGTGGGGGGTCGAGATTGCAGTCGGCGCAAGCCATGGCGCGGCCCTTTTCGATCTGCTTCTCGACAGGGCGCGCGCGCTCGGCGGCGGTCCCTACGGCATGGAGGCGCTGAACGTCCTCAGGATCGAAAAGGGCTTCCTGACGCATGCCGAAATGCACGGACGCACGACGGCCTTCGACCTTGGCCTCGAGCGGATGATCGCCGCCGACAAGGACTGTATCGGCAAGACGATGGCCGCCCGGGAAGGGCTTGTCGACCCGGCCCGAGAGCGCCTTGTCGGCCTGCGCGCGGTCGACCCCGCGGCGCAGCTTCTTGCCGGCGCCTTCCTCTTCGCCGAGGACGCCCGTCCCGTGCGCGAGAACGCCCAGGGCTACGTGACATCGGCCGCGTGGTCGCCGACGGTCGGCCGCCCCATCGCGCTTGGATTTCTGGCCCGGGGCCCCGAGCGCAGGGGCGAGATCCTGACGATGGTCGATCACCTGCGCGGCGAGCGCGCGCGGGTCGAGGTTGTGCCCCCCTGTTTCTTCGACCCCGAGGGAGGACGCGCCCGTGGCTGATCTGAGCGCAGAACCGCCCTTCGGCGCCATGGACGAACGCCGGATCGGCAGCGTCCGGCTGGTGTCACGCGCCCATTCCCCCGTGACCGGGATCGCGGCCTTCCGCGACCGGGCCGAGATGCTCTCGGCACGGCTTCAGGGTATCATCGGGGCCCCACTGCCGAAGACCGGGCGCTGGGCAGCGACATCTTCGGGGTTCGTCATGTGGGCGGGCCGGGACCGGTGGTTCGTCGTGGGCGAGGCCCTCTCCCGGGATGCGCTCGGCGGGCTGGCCGCCCTTACGGACGAGACCCATGCCTGGGCGGTGGCCGAACTCGTCGGCGGGGGCGCGTCCGACGTCCTTGCGCGGCTCGTCCCGCTGGATCTCCATCCCGCGCTTTTCGCGCCGGGTCATGTGGCCCGCGCGCCCATCGGGCACATGCCGGGCTGCGTGCGACGCACCGCAGCGGGCTTCGAGCTCTGGGTCTGGCGATCGGTGGCCGGCACGCTTGTCCGGGAGCTCGAGGCCGCGATGACCCGCGTTGCGGGGCGCGCCGCGCTGGACGGGCGTTGACCAAGCCGTCTGGACTTCCCGGGCTTGGCCCGGGATAATCCGCGCATGAGTCTTCCCCCGGGTTTTCTGGACGAACTTCGCGAGCGCATCCCGCTGTCGCAGGTGGTCGGGCGCAAGGTGACCTGGGACCGGCGTCGGTCGAACCCGGGCAAGGGCGACATGTGGGCGCCCTGTCCGTTCCACCAGGAGAAGACGGCAAGCTTTCACGTCGACGACCGCAAGGGCTTCTACTATTGCTTCGGCTGCCACGCGAAGGGCGATGCACTGTCCTTCGTGCAGGAGACCGAGAATGTCGGCTTCATGGAGGCGGTCGAAATCCTGGCGCGAGAGGCCGGGATGGCCATGCCCGCGCGCGACCCCGAGGCCCGCGTTCGCCACGATCACCGCGATCAGCTTCGCGCCGTCATGGAAGAGGCCGTGCGCTTCTTTCGTCTGCGGCTTCGAATGGCCGAGGGCGCTGCCGCGCGGCAATACCTCGAGGGACGGCGGCTTGCCGAGGCGGCGCTTGAACGCTTCGAGATCGGCTATGCGCCGGCGGCAAGTCAGGCGCTTTGGTCGCATCTGCGCGACAAGGGGGTCGCGCCGGAACTCATCCTTGCCACCGGCCTGGCCGCAGAGCCTGACGACGGCCGGGCGCCCTATGACCGGTTCCGCGACCGCATCATGTTCCCCATTCGCGACGCCCGCGGGCGCGCGATCGCGTTCGGCGGGCGCGCGATGGATCCGAACGCTCGCGCGAAATATCTGAACTCGCCAGAGACCGAGCTCTTCGACAAGGGGCGGACGCTCTACAACTTCGGTCCCGCGCGCGAGGCGGCGGGGAAGGGCGCGCCGCTTGTCGTGGTCGAGGGGTACATGGACGTCATCGCCCTTGTCGAGGCGGGCTTCGGCGCCGCGGTTGCGCCGCTCGGCACGGCCATCACCGCCGATCAGCTCGGCCTCATGTGGCGGGCGCATCCCGAGCCGGTGATCGCGCTTGACGGCGATGCGGCGGGGATCAGGGCGGCAATGCGCCTTGTGGACCTGGCGCTTCCGCTTCTTGCCCCGGGCCGGTCGCTTCGCTTCTGCCTTCTGCCCGCGGGGCTCGATCCCGACGATCTGGTGCGCGGGCAGGGCGCCGGTGCCATGCGCCGCCTTGTCGAGGGCGCCGAGCCGCTCGTCTCGCTTCTGTGGCGGAGAGAGACGGAGGGCCGCGTGTTCGACAGCCCCGAACGGCGCGCGGCGCTCGACAAGGCCCTGCGCGAGGCGATCCGGCGCATCCCCGACCAGAGCGTGCGCCGCCATTACGCCCAGGAGATCAAGACCCGCCGTGACGCGCTTTTCGCGCCGCGCCGGGCGGCCGCCGCCGGGCCGGGGTATCGCCGCGGCGCCGGGCAACGCCGGCCGCTGTCCCCGGCGCCCACGACCCGCGGGTCGGTCCTGGGACAGGGGGCGGCGGTGCCCGAATCGCTTCGCGAAGCGGTGATCCTCGCCATCCTCGTGACCCATCCGACCCTGGTCGCGCGCTTCGAACCGGACCTCGAACGGCTCGAGTTCCTGAACCGCGATCACGCGCGCATCCGGGACGCGCTTCTGCGCCACGCCGACGCGACCGACATCCGGGCGGAAGTGACCGCCGAGGTCGGCGCCGAAACCCTTGAAAACCTCTTTGCCTCGCGCCATGTGCAGATTGCGCCGGCGGTCCGGGATGCCGCTGACCACGAAAAGGCCGAACTCGCCCTTGCCGAGGAGATCGCGAAGCTGGCCGCAAGTCGTGGCGCGGAAAGGGAAATCGAGGAGGCCGTCGAGGACCTTGCGCATGTCGATGACGAGGGGTTGACGTGGCGGCTGAGACAGGCGTCGGAAGCCCGCTTGCGGGCCCAGCGCCTGGGCCGGGTGGCCGCGGATGACATCGGGGAGGACCGCGATGCGCTCTCTCGCCAGTTGCAGGCCCTCATCGAGGCCGAGGTCTGGAAGAAGGGAAAAAGGTGACACCGTTGCGAATCATCGATTCGCAGGATTGATTCGGGGCGGGTTTCGTGTGATTCGAAATCCGCAGAAGGAGATGCTGAATGGCCGCCAAGGACACTGACGACCGCAAACCCGAAGATGATGAAGTCGAAATGACGCTCGACGTCAGCCAGGCCGCGGTCAAGAAGATGATCGCCGAGGCGAAGGAGCGCGGCTACATCACCTACGATCAGCTGAACCGCGTCCTCCCGCCCGAGAAGGTTTCCTCCGAGCAGATCGAGGACGTGATGTCGATGCTGAACGAAATGGGCATCAACATCATCGAGGACGAGGAAGAGGCGGAAGAGGCCGAGGAGCGTTCGACCGAAGTCGTCGAGACGTCCTCGTCGCGCGAGCTCGCGGTCGCGCAGAAGCAGACCGAGAATCTGGACCGCACGGACGACCCGGTGCGGATGTATCTGCGCGAGATGGGCTCGGTCGAGCTTCTGAGCCGCGAGGGCGAGATCGCCATCGCCAAGCGCATCGAAGCCGGCCGGAACACCATGATCGCCGGGCTTTGCGAAAGCCCGCTGACCTTCCAGGCCATCACGATCTGGCGTGACGAACTTCTGGACGAAGACATCCTTCTTCGCGACGTCATCGACCTCGAGGCCACCTTCGGCAGCGGCATGGACGAAGACGACGAGACCGAGGCCGTGGTTCCCGCGCCCCCGGCAAACTCGCCGGCGGCACCGGCCGCCAAGCCCAAGGCTAAGGCCCAGCCGGAACTCGACGCCGATGGCAACCCCATTGCCAGCGACGACGAGGACGACGAGGAAGAGCAGGCCAACATGTCCCTTGCGGCCATGGAGGCGGCGCTCAAGCCGAAGGTCCTGGGCATGCTCGACCGCATCGCCGAGGACTACCGCAAGCTGGCCGAAATGCAGGACCGGCGCATGTCGGCAACGCTCAACGAAGGCGAGAGCTTCTCGGCCAAGGACGAGCGCGAGTATCAGGCGCTGCGCGCCGAGATCGTCCAGCTCGTCAACGAGCTGCACCTGCACAACAACCGCATCGAGGCGCTTGTCGACCAGCTTTACGGCATCAACAAGCGGATCATGTCGATCGACAGCCGCATGGTGAAGCTGGCCGATCAGGCCCGCATCAACCGGCGCGAGTTCATCGATTCCTATCGCGGGGCCGAGCTGGACCCGACATGGCTTGACCGGATGGCCGAGAAGCCGGGGCGCGGCTGGCAGACTTTCGTCGAGCGCTTCCGCCCGGAAATCGAGGCGCTGCGCGCCGAAATGGCCCAGGTCGGCCAGTATGTCGGCGTCGACATCCCCGAGTTCCGGCGCATCGTGAACCAGGTCCAGAAGGGCGAGAAGGAAGCGCGGCAGGCCAAGAAGGAAATGGTCGAGGCCAACCTGCGCCTGGTGATCTCGATCGCCAAGAAATACACGAACCGCGGGCTTCAGTTCCTCGACCTTATTCAGGAAGGGAACATCGGCCTCATGAAGGCGGTGGACAAGTTCGAATACCGCCGCGGCTACAAGTTCTCGACCTACGCGACCTGGTGGATCCGCCAGGCCATCACGCGCTCGATCGCCGACCAGGCGCGGACCATCCGCATCCCG
>RFGD01000324.1 GCA_003696705.1 Alphaproteobacteria bacterium
GCCTGGATGCCCGAAGGCGGGGCATCGGCAAGGCCGATCTCCCAAAGGACGTCCAGCGCCGCCTTGTGGATTCGGGCGACGCCTTCGTCGGTCAAGGGCTTGTAGGTGCCCGACTCCTGGCCGGGGCGAATGGGGCGGATCTCTTCGGCAAGGGGGGCGGCGCGCATCGCCCGGCGGGCGGCGCGGCCACCGGCGCGGCGGCTTTCTTTCTGGCTCATGATGCGGGTTTTCCGTGGATTCGTGGGGCGTTCAGGGTGATGGGTGGCGGCATGCCACCACGGGGCGCCCCCGCGCGGCCCGTCCGCGCTGAGCACCGATCGTGCGTGTCACGATCTGAACGATCCAGTCGAAATCGGCCATGTTTCCTCCGCTGCGACAAGCGAAGGCTGCCCCGGCCGCGGGGGCGCGTCTTGTCCGTTTGCGGCAGGATGTCGCAAACCGGCCGGCCTGGCCGGCCCCGGCGCGCTCAGCCGCCGGTGTGGCTCATGTGCCGGCTGACGCGGCCGCGAACCGTCTGACGGGAATAGTCGAAATCGTGCCCCTTGGGCTTGTGGCGGATGGCCTCGCGGATGGCGGCGACCAGCGGCGCATCGTCGTCGGGGTTTGCCCGAAGAACGGCGCGCAGGTCGGCCCGGTCCTCTTGCCCGAGGCACATGAACAATTCGCCGGTGCAGGTCAGGCGGACCCGGTTGCAGCTTTCACAGAAATTGTGCGTGAGCGGCGTGATGAAGCCGATCTTCTGCCCCGTCTCCTCGAGCCGGACGTAGCGCGCCGGGCCGCCGCTTCGCTCGGGCGTGTCGATCACGGTGTAGCGGGTCTCGAGCTGGGCGCGCAGGTCCTTGAGCGGCCAATACTGGTCGAGCCGGTCCTCGTTGCCGATGTCGCCCATGGGCATGACCTCGATGAAGGTGAGGTCGTGGTCCGCACCGGCCGCCCATTCGACCAGTCGAAACAGCTCGTCGTCGTTGAAGCCCTTGAGCGCGACCGTGTTGATCTTGACGCGCATGCCGGCCTCGCGGGCGGCGTCGATGCCGTCGAGCACCTGAGAAAGCCGGCCCCAGCGGGTGATGCGGGCAAATTTCTCGTCGTCGAGCGTGTCGAGCGAGATGTTGACCCGCCGCACGCCAAGATCCGCCAGCGTGCCTGCAAACCGGCGCATCTGCGAACCGTTCGTGGTCAGCGTCAGCTCGTCAAGGCGACCGTCGTCGAGATGGCGCGACATCGCCTCGAAAAAGGTCATGATGCCCCGGCGCACCAGGGGCTCGCCACCCGTGACGCGAAGCTTGCGCACGCCGAGATGGATGAAGGCCGAGCAGAGCCGGTCCAGTTCCTCGAGCGTGAGAAGTTCCTTCTTGGGCAGGAACTGCATGTGCTCGGACATGCAGTAGGTGCAGCGAAAGTCGCAGCGATCCGTGACCGATACGCGAAGATAGGTGATCGGCCGTGCGAAGGGATCGACAAGGGGGACGGGCGCGGTTTCCTGTGTCATGGCGGAAATCGTAGTCGAGCATGTGCCGTTCGGGCAAGGCCCAGCACGAGGTGTTGATGTGCGCGCCCCATGGGGCCTAGGCTGGCCACAGGCGGCGGCAGTTGATGAGGAGAGGGCCCCAGGGGCATGTCCAGACGTCTTTTTTCCAAGGCCGGACAGTGGGACGAGCTTCGCCGGACGTTCCGCTGGAACGTGCCGGATCGGTTCAACATGGCCGATGCGCTCTGCGACAGTTGGGCGCGACGCGAACCGGAAAGAGAGGCGCTTCGGCACCTCCACCCGGACGGCACGGCCGAGGTCTGGACCTATCGCCGTCTGGCCGAGGCATCGACGCGGTTTGCCCATGTCCTGGCGGCTTCGGGCGTCGGGAAGGGGGACCGCGTCGGGGTCCTGCTTCCGCAGGGGCCGGCGGTCCTGGTCGCCGATCTTGCGGCATGGCGCCTTGGTGCGGTGGCGCTGCCGCTCTTCACGCTCTTCGGGGCCGAGGCGCTCGGCTACCGCCTTCGGGACAGTGGCGCACGCGTCGTCGTCACCGATGACGAGAACCTCGACAAGGTCATGGCGCTTCGGCCCGACCTGCCGATGCTTCGGTCGGTTCTTACGACGGGGCCGGCGCGCAGCGGCGCGGCCGCGCTCTGGGACGAGATCGAGCGCGCATCGGCGGCGCCTGTCCGTGCCGACACGCGGGCCGAGGATCCCGCCGTCCTCATCTACACCTCTGGCACGACGGGGCCGCCCAAGGGTGTCCTGCACGCGCATCGCTTCCTTGTCGGGCATCTGCCGTCGATCGAGTTGCAACACGATTTCTTTCCCCAACGGGGCGACCGCGGCTGGACGCCGGCGGACTGGGCGTGGATTGGCGGGCTCATGGACATGGCGGTGCCGTGCCTCTACTACGGCGTGCCCCTGGTCAGCCGGCGTTTTCGGAAGTTCGACCCCGAAGCGGCATGGGACCTCATCGCGCGCGAAGGGGTGCGGAATCTCTTCCTGCCACCCACAGCGCTGAAACTCATGCGGTCGGTCCCGGTGCCGGAGGGCGTGTCGGTGCGCTCGATTGCCTCGGGCGGGGAAAGCCTTGGGGCCGAACTTCTGGAATGGGGGCGTTCGGCCCTTGGCGTCGCCATCAACGAGATCTACG
The DNA here is from genome assembly GCA_003696705.1 of Alphaproteobacteria bacterium. Lineage (GTDB taxonomy): Bacteria > Pseudomonadota > Alphaproteobacteria > Rhodobacterales > Rhodobacteraceae > RFGD01. The sequence goes on from RFGD01000324.1 coordinate 2,628, forward strand.
GCCAGACCGAGTGCAACCTCGTCATCGGCACCTCGGCGCGCGCCATGGACGTTCGTCCCGGCGCCATGGGCAAGGCGGTGCCGGGCCACGATGTCGCGATCATCGACGAGGGCGGCCGACCCTTGCCGGCGGGCGAGGTGGGCGAGATCGCCGTCCGCCGCGGCGATCCCGTCATGTTCCTCGAATACTGGCAGAAGCCCGAGGCGACCGCGCAGAAGTTCCTCGGCGACTGGATGCGCACCGGCGATCTGGGGCGCGTCGACGAGGACGGCTACTTCACCTTCGTCGCGCGCGCCGACGATGTCATCACCTCAGCCGGCTACAGGATCGGGCCGACCGAGATCGAGGAGTGCCTTGCGGGCGATCCCGACGTGGTCATGGCGGCCGCCGTCGGCGTGCCCGACCCGGTGCGGACCGAGGTCGTTCACGCCTTTGTCGTGCTCCGCGAGGGTGCCGCCTGGTCCGAGGCGCTCGAGGCGCGGCTCATCGCGCGGGTGCGGGCGCGTGTCAGCCCCCATGTGGCGCCCCGCCGCATCACGCCGTTGCCAGGCCTTCCGATGACGGCGACGGGGAAGATCATGCGCCGTGCGCTTCGCGAAGGCGCGACGGCAGGCCAGGCCGGTGACGCCAGGCCCCGGACGGTGTCCCCGACGCGGCGGCCTATTCGACGGTGACCGACTTCGCCAGGTTTCGCGGCTGGTCCACGTCCGTGCCCTTGTGGAGGGCTGTGTGGTAGGCCAGAAGCTGAAGCGGCACGGCGTAAAGAAGCGGGGCGACGAAGGGATGGGCCTCGGGCAGGGTGATGTCGCGCCAGACGCCCTGGCCGGCTTCGCGTGCACCGGCGGGGTCGGTCACAAGGATGATGCGGCCGTGGCGGGCCATCACCTCGTTCATGTTCGAGATGGTCTTGTCGAAAAGCGCGTCCCTGGGCGCGATGACGACGACGGGCAAGGTCTCGTCAACCAGCGCGATGGGGCCGTGCTTCAGCTCGCCTGATGCGTAACCTTCCGCGTGGATATAGCTGATTTCCTTGAGTTTCAGCGCGCCTTCCATGGCCAGGGGATAGAGCGGCCCCCGGCCCAGGAACAGGACGTCGTCGACCAGCGAGATCTCCTCGGAAAGGGCGCGGATGCGCTCTCCGAGGGCGAGGGCGTGGCTCAGAAGCGCAGGGAGCTCGCGCAGGGCGCCGATCAGCTCTGCCTCTCGCGCCGCGTCGATGTGGCCGCGCTGGCGGCCGGCGTGGATGGCGGCCAGGGCCAGGACGGCAAGTTGCGCGGTGAAGGCCTTGGTCGAGGCGACGCCGACCTCGGGGCCGGCGAGGATCGGCAGCGTGATGTCCGCTTCGCGGGCGATGGTGCTCGTCTCGACATTGACGATGGCGGCCGTGCGGGCGGCCCTGTCGCGGGCGTGGCGCAGGGCGGCAAGGGTGTCGGCCGTCTCGCCCGACTGGCTGACGAACATGGCCGCCGTGCGCGGGGCGATGATCGGGTCGCGGTAACGGAACTCGGATCCGATGTCGACATCGGCCGGGATGCCGCCGATCTGCTCGAACCAGTAGCGCGCGATCTGGCAGGCATAGAACGCGGTCCCGCAGGCGACCATCAGCACACGATCGGTGGCGGCAAAGTCGATGCCGAACCGCTCGGGCCGGACGCGAAGCGCGTCGAGATCCGCGTAGCTCTCGAGCACCGTCTCGACGACTTTCGGCTGCTCGGCAATCTCCTTGGCCATGTAGTGCCGGTAGCCGCCCTTCGCGATCTGATAGTCGTCGACCGCGATGCGCTCGACCGGGCGGGTCACGGGCCGGCCGTCGGCGTCGAAGATGCGGGCGCCGGCGCGCGTGATGATGGCGCGGTCACCTTCCTCGAGGTAGGTGATCCGGTTCGTCATCTGGGCAAGCGCAATGGCGTCCGAGCCCACGTACATCTCGCCGTCGCCGTGCCCGATGGCCAGGGGCGAGCCCTTGCGTGCGGCGACCATCAGATCGTCCTCGCCCTCGAAGATGAAGGCCAGTGCGAAGGCCCCCGCAAGCCGGTCGATGGCGCGGAAGGCGGCGTCGGCCGGGTCCAGGCCTTCATCGAGATACTTCTGGGTCAGAAGCGCGACGACCTCGGTGTCGGTGTCGGTCTCGAAGCCGATGCCTGCGGCGGCAAGTTCGGCCCGCAGTTCCTTGAAGTTCTCGATGATGCCATTGTGGACGACGGCCACCCGGCCGGCCATGTGGGGATGAGCGTTCGCCTCGGTCGCGGGACCATGGGTTGCCCAGCGCGTGTGGCCGATGCCGGTTCGGCCCGGAAGCGGGTTGCGCACCAGAAGATCGGAGAGGTTGATGAGCTTGCCGACCGCGCGCCGCCGTTCAAGCCGGCCGTTGTCGATACACGCGACCCCGGCGCTGTCATAACCGCGGTATTCAAGCCGCTTGAGCGCCTCGACCAGAAGGGGCGCGACCTCGTGACGACCCAGGATACCGACAATTCCACACATGCGAGTCCCTTGCCTTCCTCAGTTCCTGCGCTTCGCGTCGCGCGCGGCCCGCAGCCGTTCCATCAGGCGCCGGGCCAGGCCGGGTTTGTTCACCTGGCGGGCCCGGCCAAGCGCCAGGGCTCCGTCGGGCACGTCCGTCGTGATGACCGAGCCCGAGCCGGTCATGGCCTCGGCCCCGACGCGAACGGGCGCGACGAGCGCCGTGTTCGAACCGATGAAGGCGCGCGGGCCGATCTCGGTCCGATGCTTCATGACGCCGTCATAGTTGCAGGTGATCGTGCCGGCGCCGATGTTGGCGCCTTCCCCCACCTCGGCGTCGCCGACATAGGCCAGGTGGTTGATCTTGGCGCCTTCGCCGACGAGCGCGTTCTTCACCTCGACGAAGTTCCCGACGCGGCTTTCCTCGGCCAGTTCCGTGCCGGGGCGCAGCCGGGCGAAGGGACCGACCACGGCGCCACGGCTGACGTGGCAGCCTTCAAGATGGGAAAAGGCGCGGATCTCGGCGCCTGTCTCGACCGTGACGCCGGGGCCGAAGACGACGTTGGGCCCGACGGTCGCGTCCCGGCCGATGACGGTGTCCCAGGCGAGAAACACGGTTTCCGGCGCAATCAGCGTGACGCCGTTGGCCAGGGCCTCGGCCCGGGCGCGGTTCTGGAAGGCGGCTTCGGCGGCGGCAAGCTCGGCGCGGGTGTTGACGCCCTGCGTCTCTTCCTCGGGGCAGAGGATGACACCGGCCGAAAGGCCAGCGGCGCGGCCGCGGGCGACGATGTCGGTCAGGTAGTATTCGCCGGTTTCGGGGCTGGGCGGCACCTCGGCGACGAGCGTCAGAAGCGTTTGGGCGTCGGCCATCACGACCCCCGAATTGCAAAGGCGGATGGCGAGCTGTTCGGGGGTGGCGTCCTTCGCCTCGACGATGCCGGTCAGCGAATCGCCATCCATCACCAGCCGGCCGTAGCGGCCCGGGTCGCGCGCCTCGAACCCGAGGACGACGATGTCCTTGCCGGCGCGCCGCGCCTCGGCCATGCCGAGAAGCGTCTCCGGCCGGACAAGGGGGGTGTCGCCATAAAGGACCAGCGCGTCGCCGGCAAAGCCCTGAAGCGCAGGCGCCGCCGTGGCAACCGCATGGCCCGTGCCAAGCTGTTCTTCCTGCACGACAACGCGCGCCTCGGGGTCGAAATCGCGGGCGGCGGCGGCGACGGCCTCGGCGCCATGGCCGGCCACGACGACCGTCACCTCGGGGTCCAGCGCGCGCCCGGCCGCCA
>RFGD01000049.1 GCA_003696705.1 Alphaproteobacteria bacterium
GCGCTTGCAGGCGCCGTCCTCTGGTTCGCGGCTTCGGCGGGCGCGCCGCCCCTTCTTTTCACCGCCGCCGGGTTCATGGCCGCGCGCGGCGTCCTTCTTCGCCGTGCCATGCGCCGCCTTCCGGAGGACCGACCATGAACCCGTCCCCGCTGGCGCCCGAGATCCTCTTTCACCTCGGCCCCGTCCCGGTGTCGCGGGCCGTCCTCACGACCTGGTGCCTCATGGCGGTCCTCGTGGTCGTGCCCTGGGCCGTCTTCCGCCGCCCCCGCGTGGTTGCGGGGCCGGTGCAAGGCGCGCTCGAGGTCCTTGCCGAGACCATCGCCGCCCAGGTGCGAGAGATCCTCGGCCGCGACCCCTGGCCCTTCATGCCGATCCTCGCGACGCTCTTTCTGTTCATCGTGACGGCGAACCTGACCGCCGCGCTTCCGGGCGCGACCGCCCCCACGGGCCATGTCGAGACGCCGGCCGCCCTTGCCCTTGTCGTCTTCTTCTCGGTCCACTGGTTCGGCATCCGCGACCGGGGCCTTCGCGCCTACCTCAGCCGCTATCTCGAACCCACGCCGCTTCTGCTGCCGCTCAACGTCCTGGGCGAGATCACGCGGACCTTCTCGCTGATGATCCGGCTGTTCGGCAACATGATGAGCCACGAGTTCGTCGTGGCCATCCTCCTTTACCTTGCCGGCTTCTTCCTTCCGGTGCCCTTCATGGCGCTCGGGATCCTGATCGGCATCGTGCAGGCCTACATCTTCACCGTCCTTGCCGCCGTCTACATCGGCGCCGGGCTTGGCGCCATCGAAACCTGAGAGGAGAGCCACATGACCGTCGAGATGCTATCGATCCTGGGGGCGACCATCGCGGTGTCCTTCGGTGCCATCATGCCGGCATTTGCCGAAGGGCGCGCCATCGCCGCCGCCATGGAGGCCATCGCCCGCCAGCCCGAGGCCGCCGGAACGCTGACGCGCACGCTGTTCGTGGGCCTTGCCATGATCGAGACGATGGCGATCTACTGCCTCGTCATTGCGCTTCTGCTTCTCTACGCCAATCCGTTCATCGGCTGAGCGATGCAGATCGACTGGTGGACACTCGGGCTTCAGGCGCTCAACTTCCTTGTCCTCGCCTGGCTTCTCACCCGGTTCTTCTACCGGCCGGTGCGGCGCGTCCTTGCCGAACGCCAGGCCCGTGCCGAGGCCGCCCTGCGCGAAGCCGAAGCCCGAGAAGCGGCCGCCGAGGCCGAGCGCCAGCGCCTCGAACAAGCGCGGGCCGACTTCGAGGCCGAAAAGGCCGAAGCCTGGCGCGCCTTTCAGGAACGCCTCGAGGCCGAGCGCCAGTCGACCCTTGCCGCGGCAGAGGAGAAGGCCCATCGCATCATCGAGAAGGCCCGCAAGGACGCCGAGGCCGAGCGCCGGCGGATCGTCGGCCGTGCCCGCGCCGACATTGCGCGCCTTGCGGTGACGCTGGCCCGGCGCATCCTCTCGGCCGAGGCACCACCCGAAGATCCCGCCCGACTGGCCGAGGCGACCCTTGCCGCGCTGGACGCCCTGCCCGAAGCGGATCGCCACGCCGTTTCGACGGCCCTTTCCCGGAACGGCGTCGTCGAGGTGACGACCGCCCGGCCCCTTGACGACGCGGCCCGCGACCCGTGGATCCGGGGCCTTCGCGGGCGCTTCGGGCCCGGCATCGAGGTGCGCTTTTCGCACGATCCGGACATCCTGGGCGGCGCCATCCTTCGCCTGCCCGACGCCGAGGTCCGCAATACCTGGAGCGATTTCCTAGCCGAAGCCGAAGACCGCCTTCTGAGCGAGGCCGAACATGCCGAGTGACACGCCCCGCCCCTCTGACCTCGACGCCTGGCTTCGGCGCGCCGACGCCGCCCTCACGGCGCTCCGGCCGCAACCGCGCTTTTCGCATGTCGGCCGGGTCGAGCGGGTCGGCGACGGGGTCGCCACCGTCGCCGACCTGCCCCGCTGCCGGCTGTCCGAACGCCTGATCTTCGACGGCGGGGTCGAGGGCATTGCCCTTTCCGTCCACGCCGACCGCATCGGCGTCGCCCTTCTCGGCCCCGACAGCCACATCCGTGCCGGAAGTCCGGTCCGCGCCACGGGCGACATCATCCGCGTGCCCGTGGGACCCGCGCTTCTGGGGCGGGTCGTCGACCCGACGGGGCGTCCCCTTGACGGTCGCGGCCCCATTCGCGCCGAACGGCACGATCCCATCGAGCGCCCCTCGCCGGCCATCGTCGACCGCGAGCTTGTCACGACACCGCTTCAGACCGGGATCACCGTGGTCGACGCCATGATCCCCATCGGCCGCGGCCAGCGAGAGCTTCTGATCGGCGACCGCAAGACCGGCAAGACAAGCCTTGCGCTCGACACGATCCTCAATCAGGCCCGGACGGACGTCATCTCGGTCTATGCGGCGATCGGGCAGAAGGCCTCGAGCGTCGCCCGGGTGATCGAGGCGGTGCGCACCCATGGCGCGCCCGAGCGCACGATCATCGTCGTGGCCGGCCCCGAAACCCCGCCCGCGCTTCAGTGGATCGCCCCCTATGCCGCCTGTTCGATCGCCGAATACTTTCGCGACCGCGGACAGGATGCCCTTCTCGTCCTCGACGATCTGACCAAGCATGCGAACACCTACCGGGAACTGTCGCTTCTTCTGCGCAGGCCGCCGGCCCGCGAAGCCTATCCCGGCGACGTCTTCTACCTGCACTCACGCCTTCTCGAGCGCGCGGCCCATCTGTCGGCGGCGCTCGGCGGCGGCTCGCTGACCGCCATCCCGATCGCCGAGACGCAGGCCGGGAATCTTACCGCCTTCATCCCGACCAACCTCATCTCGATCACCGACGGGCAGATCTACCTCGAGGCCCGCCTCTTCAACGAAGGCCAGAAGCCGGCCGTCAACGTCGGGCTCAGCGTCAGCCGCGTCGGCGGCAAGACCCAGGCCCCGGCGCTTCGCAAGCTGGCCGAGCGGCTGAAGCTCGACTATGCGCAGTTTCTCGAGCTCGAGACATTCACCCGGTTCGGCGCCATGGTGGACGAGCGCACACGCGCGCGCATCGAACACGGCCGGCGCATCCGCGCCATCCTCCGCCAGCGAGAGCTTTCGCCCCTTCCGCTGGCCGCAGAAGTGGCGCTTCTGGCGGCGCTCGAAGCCGGCGTTCTCGACAGCGTGCCCGAGGAGCGGATCGAGGCGCTCGGCCCCGTGTTGTCCGACACCCTGGCGAAAGCCGCGCCGCGCGCCGCCGCCCGCGTGAACGAGACGGGCGAGCTTTCCGACGGCGACCGCGCCGAGCTGGTTTCGGCCGTCTCGGCCGCGCTCGCGCACGAAGGCACCGCGTCGGACAGCAGGGCGCCCGGGGCCTAGATGGACCGCCTTGCCCGCATAACCCGACGGCTGAAAAGCCTGACCGAGTTTCAGGAAGTCGTGCGCGCGCTTCAGGCCATGGCCGCGACGGCCACACGGACGGCCGAGGCCGCCCTCGGTCCGGCGCGCGCCCATCTCGACGTCGTGCAGGCAGCGGCGGCCGCCGCCTTCCCGTCGGCGGAAGCGACGTCCCGACACCACCCGGCCGAGGGCCGGGGGCCGGCCGCCCTTCTCGTCCTCGGCAGCGAACACGGCTTCGTCGGCGCGCTCAACGACCGACTGGCATCTCGTGCCGCGACCGACCGCGAGCCCCACGAAGCGGTGGCGGCGATCGGCCAGCGCGCTGCGCTTGCGCTTGAAGAAGCGGGGCTTCCCCCCGTCCACCGCTTCGAGATCCCGCCGAACATCAAGGCGGTCCCGCGCGTCGCCGGGATGGTGACCGGAGAGCTTGCCTGGGCGCGGCGTCTTCGCGTTCTTCATCCCCGACTGGGCAAGGGACACAGGGTCGAGATCCGTCTGACCGAGGTCCTCCCGGCTCTTCCCTTCGCCCCCGACCGGCGGCCGGGGACGTCCCACCCGCTCGACCGCCCGCTTCGCCAGCTTGACGACGCGGCGCTGGCCGCGGGCCTTGCGGCCGAGATCGTCTTTGCCCGGGTGGCCGAGGCGCTGATCGAAACCATCGCGGCCGAAAACATGTCGCGCCTTCTGACGCTTCAGCGCACGGACCGGAACCTGCGCGACCGCCTCGACGCGTTGCGGCAGGAGGAGCGCACGCTCAGACAGGAAGCCATCACCGAAGAACTCATCGAGATTGCGGCCGGGGCCGAAGCGGTGCTGGCCGCCGAGACGGAGGAACCTTCCGGGGACGGCGCGGGGGCGGGCGTGCGTTGACGCCGGACGGGCGGGCCCTCGTCCGCGCGGGCGCGGGGCCATCCGTCAGCGGGAAAATTCGCGCTGGAACCTCTTGCCGGCTGGACCTAGTCTCGGCCCCGGCGGCAATGACGCGGGGGCACGATGCTTGATCTGGCGTTCCTACTCGACTGGCTCGAATTCGCCGTTCGCTGGCTTCACGTGGTCACGGCCATTGCCTGGATCGGCTCGTCCTTCTACTTCATCGCGCTCGATCTCGGGCTGAACCGAGACATTCCGGGGCCCGCCGACGGCGAGGAATGGCAGGTTCATGGCGGCGGCTTCTACCACATCCGCAAGTATCTTGTGGCCCCGGCCGAGCTTCCCGAGCATCTGACCTGGTTCAAGTGGGAAAGCTACGCGACCTGGATGTCGGGTGCGGCGCTTCTGGCGCTGGTCTACTGGGCGGGCGCAGAGCTTTTCCTTGTCGACCCGGCGAAAGCCGGGCTTGCGCTCTGGCAGGCGATCGCCCTTTCGGCGGCGTCGATCGCGGTCGGCTGGGTCGTCTACGACGGGCTTTGCCGGTCGCCCCTGGGCGCCCGGCCGAAGGCCATGATGGCGGCACTTTTCGTGCTTGTCGTCGCCATGTCCTGGGGGCTCGATCAGGTCTTCACCGGCCGCGCCGCGCTTCTGCACCTCGGCGCCTTCACGGCCACGATCATGACCGGCAACGTCTTCTTCGTCATCATCCCGAACCAGCGCATCGTGGTCGCCGACCTCAAGGCCGGACGCACGCCCGATCCACGCTTCGGTCGCATCGCCAAGCTTCGGTCGACGCACAACAACTACCTGACACTGCCCGTCGTCTTCCTGATGCTGTCGAACCACTACCCGCTGGCGTTCGCGACCCGCTACGCCTGGGCCATCGCGGCGCTGGTCTTCCTTCTGGGCGTGACGATCCGGCACTGGTTCAACACCCGCCACGCGCGCGCCGGCAGCCCGTGGTGGACGTGGGTCGCCTCGGCCGTGATCTTTGCCGTCATCGTCTGGCTGTCGGCGGCGGGCCGC
>RFGD01000325.1 GCA_003696705.1 Alphaproteobacteria bacterium
CAGTCCGACTGGCAGTACCACGCCTATCACGGCACCTCGAAATTCGCCGACAAGGGCCCGTTCGAGAAGCTTCGCGCCGTGTTCTCGGTCCACCCCGAGCCCTTCACGGTGGTGGCGCGCGCCGATGCCGGCATCAAGACCTTCGAGGATCTGAAGGGCAAGCGCGTCAACATCGGCAACCCCGGGTCGGGTCAGCGCGGCACCATGGAAGTCCTGATGGCGGCCATGGGCTGGACCACCGACGACTTCGCCCAGGCGACCGAGCTCAAGGCGGCCGAGCAGTCGGCGGCGCTTTGCGACAACCAGATCGACGCGATGGTCTACACCGTCGGCCATCCCTCGGGCTCGATCAAGGAAGCGACCACATCCTGTGACGCCGTTCTTGTTTCGGTCGAGGGCCCGGCCGTCGACAAGCTCGTCTCCGAGAACCCCTACTACTCCTACGCCGTCATTCCCGGGGGGATGTATCGCGGGAACCCGAACGACGTGAAGACGTTCGGCGTTCGGGCGACGCTCGTGACCTCGGCCGATGTCTCGGAGGAGGCGGTCTATACGGTCGTGAAGGCGGTCTTCGACAATTTCGAGGACTTCAAGAAGCTGCACCCGGCCTTTGCCCATCTCAAGCCCGAAGAGATGATCAGCGCCGGTCTCTCGGCGCCGCTGCACCCGGGGGCCGAGAAATACTATCGTGAGCGCGGCTGGCTGAAATAAGCCGCGGACGCTGAAAGAACTCGCCGGCGCGGCCCCCGACGGTCGCGCCGGCCGTCTGCAACCGGGAGACACGAAAGGGGACAGGCATGGCCGAGAGCGACGAGCGCGGACGCGCGTTGTCCGAGGACGAGCTTCAGGAACTTGTGGCGGCCTCGGATTCGGGGGCGCGAAATCCGGCCGGTCCGGTCGGACGGATGCTGTTCGCCGTCGCCGTCGTGTGGTCGGTCTTTCAGGTCGTCCTGGCGTCGCCCCTGTCGAACCTTCTGCTTCCGGGCGACATCATCAACAACGCGCGCCAGATCCACCTCGCCTTCGCGATGTTCCTCGCGTTCATGGCCTATCCCGCCTTTCGCACGAGCCCGCGCGACCATGTTCCCCTTGCCGACTGGGCGTTTGCGCTGATCGGTGCCTTCCTGGCGCTTTATGGATACTTCTTCTACGAGAAGATCGTCAGCTCGGGCGGCCTGGCCGATGACGTCGACAAGTGGGCGGCGCTTGCCGGACTTGTCCTTCTGTTCGAGGCCGCGCGCCGGACCCTTGGGCCGGCGATGGCCCTGATCGCGACGATCTTCCTTCTCTACGTCTTCTTCGGCGCGTCGGAACTCGTGCCCGAGGTCATGCGCTGGAAGGGCGCGACGCTTCGCAAGGCCATGAGCCACATGTGGATCACCTCGGAAGGGGTGTTCGGCATCGCCCTCGGCGTCTCGACCAAGTTCGTCTTTCTCTTCGTTCTCTTCGGCGCCCTTCTCGAACGCGCCGGGGCGGGGAACTATTTCATCAAGATGGCCTTCGGCGCGCTCGGCCATCTGCGCGGCGGTCCGGCGAAGGCGGCCGTCGTCGGCTCGGCGGCGACGGGGCTCATCTCGGGCTCGTCCATTGCCAACGTCGTCACGACCGGGACCTTCACGATCCCGCTCATGAAGCGGGTCGGCTTCACGTCCGAACAGGCCGGCGCGGTCGAGGTGGCAAGCTCGGTCAACGGCCAGATCATGCCGCCCGTGATGGGCGCGGCGGCCTTCCTGATGGTCGAATATGTGGGCATTTCCTACGTCGAGGTCATCACGCACGCCTTCATTCCGGCCGTGATCTCGTACGTCGCACTCGTCTACATCGTGCATCTCGAGGCCGTGAAGCGCAACATGCCCACGCTTGGCGACCGGGCCGTGTCGCTTGGCCGGACGATCGGCGGCATGGCGCTGTTCTTCGCCGGCTTTGCCGCCGCCTGCTACGGCATCAAGTATCCCGTCGGCTGGATCGTCGCGGCGGTGCCCGAAGGCGCCGGCTGGATCCTGTCGGGGCTTCTGGCGCTGGCCTATGTCGCGCTCGTTCGGGTCGCGGCGGCCGCCCCCGACCTGGAGCCCGACGACCCGAACGCCGAGCGCGTGACCCTTCCCGACGTGGCCGAGATCTACAAGTCCGGCCTCTACTACCTTCTGCCGATCGTCGTCCTCGTCTACTTCCTGATGATCGAGCAGAAGTCGCCCGGCCTTTCGGCCTTCTGGGCGACGGCGCTGTTGTTCGTCATCCTTCTGACCCAGCGGCCGCTCAAGGCGCTTTTCCGGGGTGAAAGCGAGCGCGCGAAGGCCTTCAGGGACGGCGTTGCCGACCTTTTCCAGGGTCTTGCGGATGGCGCGCGCAACATGATCGGCATTGCCCTGGCGACTGCAACGGCGGGCGTCATCGTCGGCACGGTCACGCTGACGGGCATCGGCCAGGTGATGGCTGACCTCGTCGAGCTGGTGTCCGGCGGGAACCTTGTGGCGATGCTGGGCTTCGTGGCGCTGTTGTCGCTTGTCCTTGGGATGGGGCTGCCGACGACGGCGAACTACATCGTCGTCAGCTCCCTCATGGCCGGCGTGGTCGTGCAGCTCGGCGCGCAATCGGGGCTGATCGTGCCGCTCATCGCGGTGCACCTCTTCGTCTTCTACTTCGGCATCATGGCCGACGTGACGCCCCCCGTCGGGCTTGCCAGTTTCGCGGCGGCGGCGGTGTCGGGCGGCGACGCGATACGGACGGGGTTCATCGCCTTCTTCTACAGTCTTCGGACGATCATCCTGCCGTTCATGTTCATCTTCAACACCGACCTTCTTCTGATCGATGTCGGCCCGGTGAAGGGGGTGCTCGTCTTCGTCGTGGCCTCGATTGCCGTTCTCGTCTTCACGGCCGGAACCATGGGGCACTTCCTGACCAGGAACCGTATCCACGAAAGCATCCTTCTCGTCCTCATCGGCTTTGCCCTTTTCCGCCCGGACTTCTTCATGAACCGCATCGTTCCCCCGCACGAAGCCGTCGCGCCGCAGGCGCTTGTCGAGACGGTCGGCGCCATGCCCCCGGGCGAGACGCTGCGGCTGACCATAAGCGGGCCCGATTTCGACACCGGGCGGATCAAGGACACGACCATTGTCATCGAGATCCCCGAAGGCCCCGACGGCGCGGCGCGGCTTCAGGCGCTGGGGCTGGTCGTGACAGCCGATGACACGGGCCGGGTCGTCCTGGACGAGCCGTTCCCCGGAACGCCCTATTTCGAGACGCTGGGCCGGTTCGACTTCTATGGCGACGAACCGGTCGTCGTCCGCGCGGTCGAGCGCGACAATCCGCAGCCCCCGAAGGAACTCGTCTTCCTTCCGGCGCTCGCCCTTCTGGGGCTTGTCGCCCTTGTGCAGCTCCGGCGGGCGCGCCGGACAACCCAGGAGGAGTTTGCCTGATGAGCCGGAGCATCCTTGCCGCTGTCGACGTGAGCGATACGGAAAACGACGCCAAGGTCCTTCGCGAGGCGTGGAAGCTGGCCCAGCTGGACGGTGCCCAGCTTGACGTCGTGACGGTCGTCCCCGACTTCGGCATGAGCGTCGTGGGAGGCTTCTTCTCTCCGGATTTCCACGAAAAGGCCGTGGCCAAGGCCCGGGAAGCGCTCGACCGCTTTGTCGCCGAGACACTGGGCCCCGAGGCGAACCGGAAGATCCGCCACGTTGTCGCGACCGGCAAGGTCTACGAGGAGATCCTGCACGCGGCGCGTGTCGCGGGCTCGGACCTGATTGTCGTCGGTGCCCACAAGCCCGAGCTTGCGGACTATCTTCTGGGTCCCAACGCCGCCCGCGTCGTGCGGCACGCCGACTGTTCGGTCTACGTCGTGCGCTGAGCGGTTCCCTTTCCGCCGCGGCGGTGCCAATCTGCCGGGGAAACAGGCGGAGGCACGGACATGGAGAACGGCACCGGAACGACGACAGGCAGCGCGGCGGCGGCGATCGACATTCTGAAACAGCGCTTCGGCGAGCGCCTTCAGACCGGCCGCGCCCTGCGCGAGCAGCATGCCAACACGACGACCTGGCTTCCCGTCGAGCCGCCGGACGCCGTCGTCTTTGCCGAAAGCACCGCCGAGGTGGCCGAGGTCGTGCGCATCTGCGCGACGCATCGCGTGCCCGTCATTCCCTTCGGCACCGGCACCTCGCTCGAGGGGCACGTCAATGCGCCGCGCGGGGGCATCTCGGTCGATCTCGGGCGCATGAACCGGATCCTGTCCGTGCGGCCCGAGGATCTCGACTGCACCGTTGAGCCCGGCGTCACGCGGCGCGCGCTCAACGAGCATCTTCGCGACCTGGGCCTGTTCTTCCCGATCGACCCCGGCGCGGATGCCAGCCTGGGGGGCATGGCGGCGACGCGCGCTTCGGGCACGAACGCCGTGCGTTACGGCACCATGCGCGACAATGTCCTGTCTCTCGAGGCCGTCCTTCCCGACGGGCGCATCATCCGCACGGGCGGGCGGGCCCGAAAGAGCGCGGCGGGCTATGATCTGACCCGGCTTCTGGTGGGCTCGGAAGGCACGCTCGGCATCATCACCGAACTGACGCTGCGCCTTCACGGCATCCCCGAGGCGATTTCCTCGGCCCGCTGCGCCTTTCCCACCGTCGCGGCTGCCTGCCAGGCGGTGATCGAGACCATACAATACGGGATCCCCGTTGCCCGGATCGAGCTTCTGAACACGCTGACCGTGCGGGCGGTCAACGCCTATTCGAAGCTTGATCTGCCGGAAAGCCCCGTCCTCCTTCTCGAATTCCACGGCTCCGAGGCCAGCGTGCGCGAGCAGGCCGACGCCTTCGGTGCCATCGCGGCGGACCACGACGCCAGCGGGTTTTCCTGGACCGCGAGCACCGAAGAGCGCAACCGCCTGTGGCGGGCGCGGCATGACGCGTTCTGGGCGACACTGCAGCTTCGCCCGGGCGCACAGGCCGTCACGACGGATGTGTGTGTCCCCATCTCGCGGCTTGCCGAGGCGGTCGTGGCGGCCGAGGAGAAGGCAAACGCGCTTGGCTTCGTCGCCCCCATCGTCGGTCATGTCGGCGACGGCAACTTTCATGTCCTTCTTCTGATCGATACGGCCGACGCGGCCGAGGTGGCCCGGGCCCGCGAATACACATCCTGGCTGAGCGATCTGGCCATCGCGATGGAGGGCACGTGCACCGGCGAACACGGCGTCGGCGAAGGCAAGCGCAA
>RFGD01000050.1 GCA_003696705.1 Alphaproteobacteria bacterium
AGGCGCCACCGGTTACGACAGCCTTGCCGAGGCCGACATCGTCATCGAGGCGGTCTTCGAGGACATGGACGTCAAGCGCGACGTCTTCGCCGCCCTCGACGCCGCGACGCGCCCCGACGCGATCCTTGCCACGAACACGTCCTACCTGGACGTCAATGCCATCTCTCGGACGGTCCGCGAACCGTCGCGGGTCGTGGGGCTGCACTTCTTCTCTCCGGCCCATGTCATGAAGCTTCTCGAGATCGTGCGCCCCGAGGCCGTGGCCGACGATGTCCTTGCAACCGGCTTTGCCCTTGCGCGGGATCTGGGCAAGCAGCCCGTCGTCGCGGGCGTCTGCGACGGTTTCATCGGCAACCGCATCCTTGCCCGTTATCGGCAGGAAGCGGACTTCATGCTCGAGGAAGGTGCCCTTCCCTGGCAGATCGACCGCGCGATGGAAGCCTGGGGGTTCGCGATGGGCCTTTACCGCGTGCAGGATCTGGCCGGGCTCGACATCGCCTGGGCCATGCGCAAGCGCCGCGCAGCCACTCGCGACCCGGCCGCGCGCTATGTCCGCATTGCCGACCGGCTGTGCGAGATGGGACGGTTCGGACAGAAGACCGGCGCCGGGTGGTATCGCTACGACAGCGGCCGGGCCGAGCCGGATCCCGAGGTCGAGCGCATCATCCTCGAGGAATCGGCGCGTGCCGGCATCGCCAGGCGTGCGTTCGACGACGAGGAAATCATTGCCCGGCTGCTTGGCGTCATGAAGGACGAGGGGCGCGCCATCCTGGACGAGGGCATCGCCGCGCGCGCGTCGGACATCGACGTGGTTCTCGTGAACGGCTACGGCTTCCCACGCTGGCGCGGCGGGCCGATGTTCCTGGCAGGGATGGCGTGATCGAAACGGTCCGCGGCCGCCTGGCGGGGGCCGCGGCGCATGGAGGGTGTCACTCGCCCGCCGACTTCTCCCGCGCTTCGGCCACAAGCGACTGCATCTGGTCGATGCTGATGACGCCCGGGACCAGTCGCTCGCCGATGACGAAGGACGGCGTGCCGTTGAACCCGAGAGCCTGGGCAAGCGCCATGGACTGGGCAATGTGGGCATCGACCTCGGGCGCCTGCATGTCGGCCTTCAGCCGGTCGATGTCGAGCCCGACGTCGCGCGCGACCTTCAGGACGGTCGGCTCGGCGGCCCGGCCCTCGAAGGACATCATGGCGTCGTGAAATTCGGCATACTTGCCCTGTTCGCGCGCGGCCAGCGCGGCGCGGGCGGCGAATTCCGATCCCGGCCCGAGGATGGGCCACTCGCGGAACACCACGCGCACCCCGTCATCAAGTTCGATGAGCGTGTCGACGTCCTTGTAGACGCGCTTGCAGTAGGGGCAGTTGTAGTCGAAGAACTCGACCACCGTCACGTCCCCGTCGGGGTTGCCGATGACCGGCGCGTTCGGGTCCGCAAACAGGGCCTTGCCGTGGGCCCTGAGCGCTTCTTCGGCCTGCGCCGCCTGCGCGTCGGCGTCCCGCTTGCGCAGGATCTCGACCGCCTCCATGACAATGTCGGGGTTCTCGCGGATCGCCTCGAGGACAAGGGCCTTGATCTCGTCTCGGCTGAACTCCTCGGCCATCGCCGGAAGGGGGGCCGAAGGGGCCGCGACGCTCAGTGCCACGGCAATGGCCGCCAGGCGGGGGAAACTCGGTATCACGTTCTGTTCCTTCCGTTGCTGTCGTCCGGCCCGCTGGCGGATCCCGTCCGTCCGGTCACTCGGCCGCCCGGCAAAGGTGGTCCTGTTCGCCCAGACCTTCAACCCCCAGACGCACGCGGTCGCCGGGGCGAAGATAGACCGGCTCGGGCTTCACGCCCATGCCGACGCCGGGCGGCGTGCCCGTGGCGATGATGTCCCCGGGTTCGAGCGTCATGAACTCGGAAAGATGGGAAATGAGCTTCGCGACACCGAAGACCATCCGCGAGGTCGAGCCGTCCTGATAACGCTTGCCGTTGACCTCGCACCAAAGCGCAAGCGACTGGGGGTCCGCCACCTCGTCGGCGGTGACGAGCCACGGCCCGATCGGCCCGAAGCTGTCATGCGACTTGCCCTTCACCCACTGCCCGCCGCGGTTCATCTGGAAGTCCCGTTCAGAGACGTCGTTGACCGTGCAGTAACCAAGGACATGGTCAAGGGCCTCGGTTTCGGGGACATATTTCGCCCGCCGTCCGATGACGACGCCAAGCTCGACCTCCCAGTCGGTGCGCTTCGACCCGCGGGGGATCTCGATGCCGTCGGTGGGACCCGTGATGGCGCTGGTCGCCTTCATGAAGACGATGGGTTCGGCCGGCACTTCAAGCCCGGCCTCGGCAGCGTGGTCGGAATAGTTGAGCCCGATGCAGATGAACTTGCCGACACCGGCCACGCAAGGCCCCAGGCGGGGCGTGCCTTCGACCTTCGGCAGCGCCTCGGGATCGAGCGCCGAGAGACCGGCCAGGACGGCCGGCGTAAGCTCTGGCCCAGAAATGTCGGTGACATGGGCGCCGAGATCGCGAATCGCGCCCGAGGCATCCACCATCCCGGGCCGTTCGGCGCCCGGATTACCGTAACGAACGAGTTTCATCGTCCCCCCTTTCCGCGTCTTCGGCGGCACTCTAACGGGCACGCGCCGGGACGCAAGCCGTCACCGGCGCGTTCGGGAAAGGGGAAAGGACATTGCCTGTGGTGCCCCCAGAGAGACTCGAACTCCCGACCCTCTGATTACAAATCAGATGCTCTACCAGCTGAGCTATAGGGGCGCCCATCAGGGATTTAGCGACCCCGCGCGCCCGCCGCAAGGGGCACGAAAACGCCTATCGCGCGCGGTTGGCGCGCGCCAGCATCACGACCGCGACCAGCCCGACCAGCACGATCAGAAGCGCCGAGGGCGCCGCGTCGCCCAGGTTCTCTAGCGAGGCCTGCTCGTGCACCAGCGTCGCCAGCGTGTTGAAGTTGAAGGGCCTGAGAAGCATCGTCGCCGGCAGCTCCTTCACGCAGTCGACGAAGACCAGAAGAAGCGCCGTCCCGACGGAGGTGCGCATGAGCGGCACGTAGACACGCACGAGGACCGAGAGCGGCGACTTGCCAAGCGTTCGCGCTGCCAGGGGCACCGAGGGCGGGATGCGCCCCATCCCCGAATCCGCCGCACCCTGGGCGATGGCAAAGAAGCGCACGCCATAGGCGTAGACGATCGCCATGGCCGAGCCCGTCAGGATGAGGCCCGGGTCCCGCCCCGTCAGCCAGAGGACGGCGTCGGCCACCGCATTGTCGAGCCGCGCCAGGGGCACGAGGATCCCGATGGCCAGAACCGCGCCCGGCGCCGCGTAGCCGATGGTCGTCACCGGCAAGAGGATCCTCGGCAGCGGCTTGCCCGAAAGGCGCACCCCATAGACCATGAAGAGCGCCGCGACGACGGTGACGACGGCGGCCGCGCCCCCGACCGTCAGCGTGTTCGCCAGGGCGGCATAGAGCGCCGGGTTCTGCCAGACCGCCGCATTGCGAAGGGCGTGATAGAGGATCACCCCCACCGGCAGGATGAACCCGACAGCGAAGGGAATAAGACAGGCCAGCGTCGCCAGAAGGCCGGCCGGCCCGCCAAGATGCTCGGGCGACACGGGGGCCTGTCTTCGGGCCGACTGATAATAGCGGCTGCGGCTGCGGCTGACCTTCTCGAGCGCGACGAGAAGAAGGACGACGCCAAGAATGACGCTGGCGATCTGCGCGGCCCCCGCCACGTCGTGAAACTCGAGCCAGACCGAGAAGATGCCAAGCGTGAGCGTCTGGACCGCGAAGTAGTCGACCGTGCCGAAATCGTTCACCGTCTCCATCATCACGATGGCCACGCCTGCCGCGATGGCGGGGCGGGCCATCGGCAGACCGACGCGCAGGAACCGCCCCGCCGGCCCGGCGCCCAGCGAACGGGCGACCTCGAGCGCGCCGGCCGACTGTTCCCGGAACGAGGCGCGCGCCAGAAGATAGACATACGGATAGAGCGCCGCCGAAAGGACGACCACGGCCGAGCCCATCGAGCGGATCTCCGGAAACCAGTAGTCCCGGGCACCCTGCCAGCCGAACAGCTGCCGAAGCCCGGTCTGCACCGGTCCGGCGTATTCCAGGAAATCGACCAGCGCATAGGCCCCCACATAGGCCGGGATGGCCAGGGGCAGAAGAAGCGCCCATTCCAGCCAGCGCGACAGCGGGAAGCGATACATGACCACAAGCCACGCCGCGCCCGTCCCTACGGCCGCGGCCAGAACGCCGACCCCGGCCATGAGAAGGGCGGTATTCGCCACATAGCGGGGCATGGTCGTCGCCCAGAGATGCGCAAGCCCGCCCCCTGTCCCGCCCAGCGCCAGCCAGACGACCGCGGCAATGGGCACGACGACGAGAAAGGCAATCAGCACCGCCCCCGCGGACCAGGGGTCGGGGCGAAGGCGCGCGCGTCCTTCCGGCAATATCCGAGTCTTTTCCTCGATCACCCGGGCAGGCCTAGATCAATTCCCCGCCCCTGTCCAGAACGGCCCGTATTGCCGCCGGTGGGCGTTTCGTGGCAGGAACCGGACATGGAACTTGTCCTTCACCTGGGCGCGCACAACACCGACAATCGCGCCATCGTCGAGCTCTTGAAGGCCAACGGCGAGACGCTTGCGCGTAGCGGCATCGAAGCGCCCCAACAGGACCGGTTCCGCCCGATCCTGCGCGAGGCCCTGAAAAAGGCCGCCGAGGGTCCGGCGCCCGAAACCGGACACATCGCGCTCGACGCCATCATCGATCACGACCGGACGCGGCGCGCGATCCTCGTCAACGAGCACTTCCTGGGCGTACCGGCGCGCGTCATCGTGCGTGGCCGCTTCTACCCGGGCGCGCTCGACCGGCTTGCCGGGCTTCGCCGGCTCTTTGCCGATCTGCCGATGGCCTTCAACCTGACGGTGCGCAACCCGGCGACGCTTGTTCCCGCCATTTTCGACGGCCTTCCCGACGACGAATTCCGCGAGTTCTTCGAGGTCGCCGACATCCCCGGCGCGCTCTGGTCCGAATTCGTCCGCCGCATCCGCGACGCCTTCCCGGACGTGCCGCTCAGCGTCACCGCCTACGAGGATCTGCCGCTTGTCTGGACGCAGGTCATCGCCCGGCTCACCGGGCTCGAGGACCCCTTCGGCCTCGAGGGCGTGAACGCCTATGTCGGCGCGCTGATGGAGCCGGGCGGGCTCGAGCGCATGGAAAACTACATGGAATGGCACCCGCCCGAAACGCACGAGGAATGGCGCAAGATCGCCGAGGCATTCCTGGACCGCTACCTGGCCGAAGACGCCGCCTCGATGGAAATCGGCCTTCCGGGCTGGACGGCCGACTGGGTGGCGGCGATCTCGGCGGCCTACGAGGACGACCTCGAGCGCATCGCGGGCATG
>RFGD01000326.1 GCA_003696705.1 Alphaproteobacteria bacterium
CCGATACGGAAGCCCGATGGTCAGGAAGCGATCCTCGAAGGCGCGCATCTGATGCGTCGCCCGGACGAGAATCGCGATCTCGTCAAGCGAGAAGGGCCTGAGCCCGCGCGTGCCGCCCGCCATGGCCTCGATATCTTCGCCGATCCAGCGCGCTTCTTCCTCGCCGTCCCAGTGGCCGATGAGGCGGACCTGTTCGCCCGCATCCGCCTCGGTCCAGAGGGTCTTGCCAAGCCGGTCGGCGTTGGCCGAGATCAGCTTCGAGGCGGCGGCCAGGATATGCGGCGTCGAGCGATAGTTCTGCTCCAGCCGGATCACCTGCGCGCCCGGGAAGTCCGTTTCGAAGCGCAGGATGTTGCCCACCTCGGCGCCGCGCCAGCCGTAGATCGACTGGTCGTCGTCCCCCACACAGCAGATGTTGCGGTGCTTCTGGGCCAGAAGCCGAAGCCAGAGATACTGGGCGACGTTGGTATCCTGATACTCGTCGACAAGGATATAGCGAAGCCGCCGATGCCATTCGGCAAGGACGTCCGGATGCGCCTGGAATATCGTCACCATGTGCAGCAGGAGATCGCCGAAGTCGGCGGCGTTCAGCGTCTTCAGCCGCGCCTGGTATTCGCGGTAGAGCGCCACCCCGCAGCCGTTGAAGGCGCTGCCGTCCTCGGCGGGGACGCGCTCTGGCGTCAGCGCGCGGTTCTTCCAGTGGTCGATGAGACCGGCAAGATGCCTGGCCGGCCAGCGCTTCTCGTCGATGTTGGCCGCCTGGATGAGCTGTTTCAGCAGCCGAAGCTGATCGTCCGTGTCGATGATGGTGAAGTTGTTGCGAAGCCCGGCAAGTTCGGCATGCCGCCGGAGCATCTTCACGCAGATCGCGTGGAAGGTGCCAAGCCAGGGCATGCCCTCGACCCGCTGGCCAAGGAGCGCGCCGATCCGGTCCTTCATCTCGCGCGCGGCCTTGTTGGTGAAGGTGACGGCCAGGATCTCGGACGGACGCGCCCTGCCGGTGTGCAGAAGGTGCGCGATCCGGGCTGTCAGGGCACGCGTCTTCCCCGTTCCTGCACCCGCAAGGACAAGGACCGGCCCGTCTAGCGCCTCGACGGCCCGCCGCTGGGCCGGGTTCAGCGAATCAAGATAAGGAGCCGGACGAACCCCCATCGCCCTTTGTGAAAGCGACAGGCGGGCACCGGTTTCGAAGGCCTCGGTTTCGTCGAATTCGCTCATGGAGCGCAATCTAGCCCCAAGTTGCGCCGAATTAAAGATAAGTTCACATTTCGTTCCGAAATTCCCCCTGTGCGGCGGCAACGCTGGACAAGTCGGGGGGCGAATTCGCAAATGGGTGCATGGCGCCCGACTACACGCATCCAGGTCTGTCCGACCTTGCCCGCCGCGCACGACGCCGCATCCCGCATTTCGTCTGGGAGTATCTCGATTGCGGCACCGGCACGGACGACGCGCGGCGGCGCAACAGACATGCCCTTGACCGCATCCGCCTGGTGCCGCGCGGGCTTGCCGGCGAAGTGGCGCCGAGGCTTTCCTGTTCCCTTCTGGGGCAGACCTGGTCGATGCCGGTCGGCATCGCGCCGATCGGAATGTCGGGTCTTGTCTGGCCGGGGGCCGAGGAAATCCTTGCACGCACCGCCCGGGATGCCGGGATTCCCTATTGCCTGTCGACGGTCGCGACCCGCACGCCCGAGGAGATCGGCTCCGTCGCCGGGCCTTCGGGCTGGTTTCAGCTTTACCCGCCGCGCGATGCGGAGATCCGCCGTGACATCCTTCGGCGCGCTGCCGGGGCCGGGTTTCGGGTCCTCGTCCTCACGATCGACGTGCCGGTCATGAGCCGGCGCGAACGCCAGCGGCGGGCGGGCATACGCGTGCCGCCGCGCCTGTCGCCGAGAATACTGTGGCAGATCGCGCAGCGCCCGGCGTGGGCCCTTGGCACGCTTCGCCATGGAATCCCGGGCCTGCCCCTCATGGCAAGCTATGCGCCGGCCGGCGGCACCTCGGTCGCGCGGGCCGATCATGCGTTGCGGACGGCGCCCGACACCGCCTACCTCGCGCGCCTTCGCGAAGAGTGGGCCGGGCCGCTCGTCGTCAAGGGCGTGATGGACCCCGATCTTGCCGCCACGCTTCCCGACGCGGGCGTCGATGCGGTCTGGGTCTCGAACCACGGGGGGCGGCAACTCGACGCCGCGCCGGCCGCGATCGAGGCGCTGCCGGCCGTTCGCCGGGCGGTCGGACCAGGGTTTCCGGTGATCTTCGACTCGGGCGTCGAAAGCGCGGTCGACGTCCTGCGCGCCCTGGCCCTGGGGGCCGACTTCGTGATGCTCGGCCGGGCCTGGCATCATGCCGTCGCGGCCTTGGGTGCAGAGGGCGCGCGCTATCTTGCCCGGATGCTGGCCGAGGATCTGGCCGTCAACATGGTCCAGATGGGCGCCGCGACGCTGTCCGATCTGCCGGCCCGGCGCTGGCGGTCAGGCAGCGACGATTGACGGCAACACGGGCCGACCCCGGCTGCTTTCGCCTTCCACGAGCCTGCGCTATAAGCCGTCCTGGCGCGCTGCGCCGCAGAACAGGGAGACCCGGGACGGATGACGGAATTCAGCAAGATCCTTGTTGCCAACCGCGGCGAGATCGCCATTCGGGTGATGCGCGCGGCAAACGAACTCGGCAAGCGCACGGTCGCGATCTACGCCGAAGAGGACAAGCTGAGCCTTCACCGGTTCAAGGCCGACGAGGCCTACAAGGTCGGCGGCGGCCTTGGTCCGGTCGGCGCCTATCTGTCCATCCCCGAGGTCATCCGCGTGGCCCGCATGGCCGGCGCCGACGCCATTCACCCCGGCTATGGCCTTCTGTCAGAGAACCCGGCGCTGGTGGATGCCTGCGCCGAAGCCGGGATCGCCTTCATCGGCCCCCGCGCCGAGACGATGCGCGCCCTGGGCGACAAGGCCAGCGCGCGCCGGGTGGCCATCGAGGCCGGCGTGCCGGTGATCCCCGCCTCGCCCGTGTTGCCCGACCCCGACGCGCCGGGGGCGATGGACGAGATCCGGCGCATGGCCGACGAGATCGGCTATCCGCTCATGCTCAAGGCCAGCTGGGGCGGCGGCGGCCGCGGCATGCGCCCGATCATGGGCCCCGACGAGCTTGAGGAAAAGGTCCGGGAGGGCCGCCGCGAGGCCGAGGCCGCCTTCGGCTCGGGCGAGGGCTACCTCGAGAAGATGATCACCCGCGCCCGCCACGTCGAGGTCCAGATCGTCGGCGACGCCCACGGCAACATCTATCACCTCTACGAGCGCGACTGCTCGGTCCAGCGACGAAACCAGAAGGTCGTCGAGCGGGCGCCCGCCCCCTATCTGACCGACGCCCAGCGCGCCGAGATCTGCGAACTCGGCCTGCGTATCGCGCGCGCCGTCGACTATCAGAACGCGGGCACGGTCGAGTTCCTCATGGACATGGAGACCGGCAACTTCTACTTCATCGAGGTCAACCCGCGCATCCAGGTCGAGCACACCGTGACCGAGGAGGTGACGGGCATCGACATCGTCCAGGCGCAGATCCTGATCGCCGAAGGCAAGACGCTGGCCGAGGCGACGGGCGCGGCACGCCAGGAGGACGTGCATCTGAACGGGCACGCCATCCAGTGCCGGATCACGACGGAAGATCCGCTCAACAACTTCATTCCCGACTATGGCCGGATCACGGCCTATCGGGGCGCGACCGGGATGGGCATCCGCCTCGACGGCGGGACGGCCTATTCGGGGGCCGTCATTACCCGCTACTACGATTCCCTGCTCGAGAAGGTGACGGCCTGGGCTCCGACACCGCAGCAGGCGATCGCGCGGATGGACCGCGCGCTGCGCGAGTTTCGCATCCGCGGCGTGGCCACCAACATTCCCTTCGTCGAGAACCTTCTGAAGCACCCGAAGTTCCTCAACAACGAATACACGACGAAGTTCATCGACGAGACGCCCGAGCTCTTCGCTTTCCGCAAGCGGCGCGACCGGGCCACGAAGCTTCTGAATTACGTCGCCGACGTCACGGTGAACGGCCACCCCGAAACCGTGGGCCGGCCGCGTCCGCCCGAAGACGCCCTCCGGCCCGAGCCCCCTGCCCTTCGGAGCGACGTTCCGCCGCCCGGCACGCGGCAGATCCTCGAGGCCAGGGGCCCGAAGGGACTTGCCGACTGGCTTCTGGAACAACGGCCCGTCCTTCTTACCGACACGACCATGCGCGACGGCCACCAGTCGTTGCTGGCGACCCGGATGCGCTCGATCGACATGATCCGCGTCGCGCCGGCCTATGCCGCCAACCTGCCGCAGCTCTTTTCGGTCGAGTGCTGGGGCGGCGCCACTTTCGACGTTGCCTATCGCTTCCTTCAGGAATGCCCGTGGCAGCGCCTGCGCGATCTGCGGCGCGCCATGCCGAACCTCTTGACCCAGATGCTTCTGCGCGGTGCCAACGGCGTCGGCTACACGACCTATCCCGACAACGTCGTGCAGTTCTTCGTGCGCCAGGCGGCCGAAACCGGCATCGACGTCTTCCGCGTGTTCGACAGCCTCAACTGGGTCGAGAACATGCGCGTCGCCATGGACGCGGTTCTCGAGACCGGCAAGGTGCTTGAGGGCACGATCTGCTACACGGGCGATATCCTGGACCCGGACCGCGCCAAGTATGACCTGAAATACTACGTCAGCATGGGCAAGGAGCTTCGCGACGCCGGCGCGCACGTCCTGGGCCTGAAGGACATGGCAGGGCTTCTGAAGCCGGCCGCGGCGCGTGTTCTCGTCCGTGCGCTGAAAGAGGAAGTGGGGCTGCCGCTTCACTTCCATACCCATGACAC
>RFGD01000327.1 GCA_003696705.1 Alphaproteobacteria bacterium
CGGGGTTTCCGGCTTGCCTGGACCGACGGGCGGCTCAATCCTCTTCGCGCCGTCGGCACGCCGGCGGGCGAGGCGGCGATGTTGCGGGTCTGGACGGCGACCGTCCCGCGCCACCTCCGCCCTGGCGGTGCAACGGCAACCGACGCTCGGCCGGTGCGCAAGTCCAGCATGGCAAGCGCCGGCGTCCTCGTGCAGCTCGGGCTCTTCGCGCGGGTCGAGAACGCGGGCGCTGCGGCGCAGAAGGCCGGCGGGCTGGGCTATCCGGTCTTGCGGGCGCGGGCGCGGTCGGGCCGCACGGCGGTCCTGGCCGGGCCCTTCGCGACGCGCGCGGCCGCGCAGGATGCGCTCTTGCGTCTGCGCCGCGCGGGCTTCGCCGACGCGTTCCTGCGCTGAAGGGGCGCAGGCGCGGTCGGTGCAACAGCCTTCTCGGGGCGCTTCTCAATCCTCGCAGATTTCCTGAAGTGCCACCCAGCGCGTATCGGAAAGGACCTCGGGCTTCGACTGGCCGCGCATCGGGTCGGCCTCGATCAGCGGCAGAGAGCTTTCGCCGGTGACATCGAGCGCGTAGGCGTAAGGGGTTGACGAGATGCCGGCGCGGCCGAGGACCGCGATCACCTCGTCGGTGCCAAGGACCGGGGCCGGGGGCGAAAGGACCAGGTGGCGCGCATGGCGCGCCAGCGTTCCTTCGGGAAGGGTTCCCGTGGTCAGCAGCCGAAGCGTGGCGAAGGCGCCGGCGTCCTGCAACAGGCGCACCAGGGGCGAGTGGGTTCTTGCTTCCGTCGCGGCCACAAGGATGTGGCCGGCGGCGACCTCGGGCTCGTCGTAGTCTTCGACAAGATCGCGGCCGATGACGATGATGTTGCCGGGAAGGGCAAGGGCACCGCTGACACCGCTTCGGGCTACCAGAAGCGCGGGCGGGGCGTCCGGTATCAGGCGGCGCGCCAGCGCGTCGAGTGCGGCAAGACCGTCGGCATCGTGGCAGTTGCCACCCGTCAGCGGCCGAAGCGTGTCCAGCATCTGTCGCCCGATCGCCGCGCGCGCGGCCGCCGGCAGGACCGCATCCGCATGCCGCACGAGTGCCGAGGGCAGCCACAGGGCGGCCAGAAGACCAAGGACCAGCGCCATGGTGCCGACCGCGGCCAGGCGGCCGCGACCCGGACGGTAGCGGCGGCGGCGAATGGCGCGCCGCACCCGTTCGATGGCGTTCATCATGGTCTCGTCGTCGATTTCGAGCGTCTCGCGCCCGTCCTCGTCGGCGGTGTAAAGGGCCGGTTCCCGGCCGGGGTTGAGCCGGCGCACCGCAGCGAGCGACCAGTGGGACAGCGGCCGAAGCGCGGCGTCCGTGATCGCAAGCGTCGCATCGCCGAAGACGACGATGACCTCGCGGCGCGGCTCGTCCGGTGCCGCCCGCCAGGTGCCGGGGCTTTCCAGCCGCTCGAATTCCTTGAGCGCCGTCATGTCACGGGCCTGCCCGATGCCGATTGTCGTTTCGCCCGAGGATACACAGGCCCCTGGCCACGCACAATCGACGTCCCGTCACAGCTCCTTGGCCACCTTCCTGAGCTCGAACTTCTGCACCTTGCCGGTCGACGTCTTGGGCAGCTCCTGGAAGACGACGCGCTTCGGCGTCTTGAAGCCGGCAAGTCGCTCGCGGCAGAAGGCGATCAGCTCGTCCTCGGTCGCCGACTGTCCTTCCTTGAGCTCGACGAAGGCGCAGGGAACCTCGCCCCATTTCTCGTCGGGCTTGGCGACAACGGCGCACAGAAGGACGGCCGGGTGTTTCATGAGCACGCCCTCGACCTCGATCGACGAGATGTTCTCTCCGCCCGAAATGATGATGTCCTTCGACCGGTCGGTGATCTTGATGTAGCCGTCGGGATGCTGATAGGCGACGTCGCCCGAATGGAACCAGCCGCCACGGAAGGCCTCGGCCGTCGCTTCGGGGTTCTTGTAATAGCCCTTCATGACGGCGTTGCCGCGCATCATCACCTCGCCCGTGTGCTGGGCGTCCATGGGGATCTGCTCCATGGTCTCGGGATCGAGGACGGTGGCGTCCTCGATCATGGGCATGGGCACGCCGGTGCGGGCCTTGATTTCGGCGCGCTCCTCCTGGGGCAGATCGCCCCACAGCCAGTCCTTCCAGACGCATTCGACGACATGGCCATAGGTCTCGGTCAGGCCGTAGACCTGCGTGACGTTGAAGCCCAGGGGCTCGATCGCGGCAAGAACGGCGGCCGGCGGCGGCGCGCCGGCGGTGAAGACCTGCACGATGTGGTCGAAGGGGCGGCGCTCTTCATCCTTGGCATTGATGATGGTCTGAAGGACGATCGGCGCACCGCCGAAGTGGGTCACCTTCTCGTCCGCGATGGCGTCATAGATCTTGCCCGCGCGCACCTCCCTGAGGCCCACCATCGTTGCGGCGACAAGCGGGCCCGTCCAGGTGTGGCACCAGCCGTTGCAGTGGAAGAGGGGCACGATCTGCAGGATCCGCGGATAGAGCCCGAGCGGCCAGGAAACCGCCGTGCCCATGGCGATGAGGTGGCCGCCCCGGTGGTGGTAGACGACCCCCTTCGGCCGCCCCGTCGTGCCCGAGGTATAGTTGAGCGCCAGGCTTTCCCACTCGTCTTCGGGCATGACCCAGGGGGCATCCGGGTCGCCCGCGGCCAGAAGCGCTTCGTATTCCAGATACTTGCCGGTCGCGGTGAAGCCGGCCTCGGTATCGGCGACCTCGATGATTTCGGGCCCTTCGCCGTCCATGGCCGCGACGGCGGCTTCGGCAAGCGGCAGGAACTGCGTGTCGACGAGGACCGCCTTGGCCTCGCCATGGGCGAAGATATAGGCCACGGTGTCGACGTCGAGGCGCGTGTTGATCGTGTTGATGACCGCACCGGCCGCCGGGATGCCCCAGGTCGCCTCGAAATGGGCGGTGATGTTGGGCAAGAGCGTGGCCACTACGTCGCCGGGGCGGATGCCGCGCGCGGCCAGCGCCGAGGCCAGCCGCGTCACGCGCGCGCCGAAGTCGGCATAGCTCAGCCGCGTCTTGCCGTAGACGAGCGCCTCACGCTCGGGGAAGACCTTGATCGCCCGCCTGAGAAAGGACAGGGGCGTCAGTGGAACGTGGTTCGCTGCACATTTCTCGAGCCCGGTTTCGTCGGCCATCCATCCCATTCGACCACTCCCATGTCGCTTTTGGGCGCGATTATTGAAGGAGGTTTCGGTTTTTGAAAAGGGCAAAACGAAGAAGGGGTCCGGTCATGAGCACGACGGCGTTCACGGCGACAAGAAGCGCACTTGCGGGCACGCCTGAAGTGCTGGCGTCGATGGCGATCATCGGCCTGATCGACAACCTCGTGCGCGGCATGGCGGCGGATCTGGGCCTTTGGCAGTTCCATCTTCTGAGGGGTCTCGTCGCCGTGGCCGTCATCGTGCTCGTGGCGCGGCTTGCCGGGCGTCGCCTGGTGCCGCGTGCGCCGGCGTGGGTCGCGTTGCGCTCGGCGCTCGTGTCGCTCGCGATGATCCTCTATTTCTCGGCGCTCGGTTTCATGCCGGTGGCGGCGGCCGCGGCCGGCCTGTTCACGGCGCCGATCTTCGTCCTCCTGATGCAGGCGATGTTCATGGGACACCGGGTCGGGGTCCGCCGGATCGCCGCCGTCGCGGTGGGTTTCGCCGGCATCCTTCTCGTCCTGCGCCCCGACGGCGCGCCGTGGTCCCTTGTCCTGCCGGTTCTGGCGGGGGCGGTCTATGCCGCCTGCAATCTTGTCACCCGGCACCGCTGCGCCGCCGAGGGGACCGAGGTGCTTCTGATCGGCTCGTTCGGGGCGCTTGCGCTCTGGGGTGGCGCGGGCTGTGTCCTTCTGGCCGCTCTGGGGGTCGTGCCCCCGGAAGGGCCCGAGGGTTTCGTCCTGCGCGGCTGGATGCCGCTTTCGGCCGCGCTTCTTGCGTTCGTTGCGGCACAGGCCCTGGCGGCCCTTGTTTCCGTCGGACTTCTCACGCGCGCCTACCAGATCGGGGACACGCCGACGATTGCCGTGTTCGAGTATTCGGCCATGATCTTCGCGGCGATCTGGGCCTGGGCCCTTCGCGGAGAGGCGCCGGACGGCCTTGCGATGATCGGGATCGCGCTCATCATCGTCTCGGGGGCGACGCTGGCCTATCGCGGCCGCTTGCGCGGCGCCGAGCCGTCGCGCAATCTGGGCGCATGATCCTTTCCCGGGGCCGGCGCTATCTTTTCATCCATGTTCCGAAGACTGGCGGCACCAGCCTTGCGCTCGCGCTGGAGGCGCGGGCGATGCGCGACGACATCCTGGTCGGGGACACGCCGAAGGCGCGCCGCCGGCGCCGGCGTCTTCGTGAACTTCGGACGCGCGGGCGGTTGTGGAAACATGCGACGCTTGCCGACATCGACGGCCTGGTGACGCCCGAGGACCTCGATCGCCTTTTCGTCTTCACGCTTGTCAGGAATCCCTGGGATCGGGTGGTGAGCTACTACCACTGGCTGCGGGAACAGCGCTTTGCCCACCCGGCGGTGGCGCGTGCCAAGGCGCTCGGCTTCGACGCCTTCGCCCGCCATCCCGCCACCCTGGCCGAGATCCGCGACAATCCGGTATCGCGCTACGTCACCGACGCGACGGGGCGCGAGCGATGCGATCTCTTCATCCGCCTCGAGCACCTCGAGACCGATATCGCGCCCCTCGAAGCGCATCTCGGGTTTCGCCTTTGCCCCCTGCCACGCGCCAATGTTTCCAGGCGCGCGCGGGACTTCCGCAGCTACTATTCGGACGCGTCGCGTCAGGCGGTGGGCGAGGCTGCCGCGGCGGACATTGCCCGTTTCGGCTACCGTTTCGGCTGATTTCCGCCACAAGGTCTGTCGCGAATTCGAAACGGTCCTTCCGTTGCGGGCGGCATCGTCCCGGCCCGAGAAACGCCGGCCAGAATACGGCCCCAATCATGCCGAAAATCGGTAACGGAGAATTGTCTTAATGGGCATTGCCCGGGCGAACCCGGGGGGTGTGATGACGGAGGCGACAATGCTTGGACTCGCTTGGAAGATATTCGACGGTGGCGAGTGGGCACGTAACGAGGGCGGCTATGGCGAGGCCGTGGCCAGACCGATGGTGCGGACGGCCGGCGACGGGTTCGCCGTCGGGACGATGCTGCCGACGCCGAACGGCTGGCGGGCGGTCGAAACCATTGTCCCGGGCGACCCGGTCGAGACGCTGGAAGGCGATGTGGTGCCGGTGCTCGAAGTGCGCCGCAGCCGCATCGAACCCGGCGCCACGTCGGTCAACGGGCCGATCCGGCTTCTGGAAGTGCCGCCCTGCGCCCTGGGAAACCGGGTTCTGAGCGTTCTCATGCCGGAACAGTGCATCCTGTTCGACGGCCCCATCGCGGAAGAGCTGTTCGGCACGCCCCTTGTCGGCGTCCGCGCCGCCGACCTCGAGGGTCATTTCGGCATCAACGGCTTTGACCTGGCCGAGCCGACGGTCGGCTATCGGATCGTCTTCGATCTCGAGGAGGTGATCGTGGCCGACGGGGGCATGATGGTGATCTGCCAGGCCGCCGACGAAATTCGCCCCGCCGCCACCACCGAGGAATTCGAGAACGACCAGTTTCCGGTGCTGTCCCACGAGCAGTCCGCGCGCTTCCTGGCCGCGCTTGAGGAAGCGGGTGCGGAGCCCAAGTGCCCCGCACCCGAGTTTCTCGATCAGGCCGCGCGCGCCTCGGGCGCGAAGCGGGCATAGAAAGTCTCACCCTTCTCTGCCATCTCACGCAACAGGGCCGGGGCCGCAAACCTCGGCCCGAAGCGCTCGGTCAGCTCTTCGCACATCGCGACGACCTTGTCGGCCCCGGTCATGTCGATCCACGAGAACGGCCCGCCCGACCAGGGCGCGAAGCCCCAGCCAAGGATCGCCGCGACGTCGCCCTCGCGGATGTCCATGAGCACCCCTTCCTCGAGCGCCTGCACCGCCTCGAGCACCTGGATGAGAAGTAGCCGCCTCTTGACCTCTTCGACGTCGGGCTGGGTGTCCGAAACCGGGAAGCGCTCGGTGATGCCCTTCCAGAGGCCAAGACGCTTGCCGTTCTCGTCATACTCGTAGAAGCCGGCCTTCGCCTTGCGGCCAAGACGGCCCTGTTCGGCCATCCAGAAGATCACCTCGTCGACGTCGGCGTCGGGATAGGCGTCGCCCATGGCCGCGCGGGTCGCCTTGGCGATCTTCACGCCAAGGTCGATCGAGGTTTCGTCGACAAGCTGAAGCGGGCCCACCGGCATGCCCAGAAGCCGTGCGGCATGTTCGATCAGGGGCTCGGTCACGCCTTCGCGCACCATGCGGATCCCCTCGTTGATGTAGGGGATGATGCAGCGGTTGGCGTAGAAGAAGCGTGCGTCGTTGACGACGATCGGCGTCTTGCGAACCTGCCGGGCAAAGTCGAGCGCCTTGGCCACGGCGCGGTCGCCCGTCGCCTTGCCGCGGATGATCTCGAGCAGCATCATGCGCTCGACGGGCGAGAAGAAGTGCATGCCGAGGAAGTTCTCGGGCTTTTTGACCGACTTGGCGAGTTCGGTGATCGGCAGCGTCGAGGTGTTCGAGGCGATGATGCAATCGTCGTCCACCACCGCCTGGACCTTGGCATAGGCTTCGGCCTTCACCGCCGGATCCTCGAAGACCGCTTCGATGATGAGGTCGCAGCCCGAGAGGTCGGCGTAGTCGGCCGTCGGGTGGATGCGCGACAGCACCTCGGCCTTCTTCTCGGGGGTCGCCTTGCCGCGCTTGATGCCCTTGTCCATGTAGGCCTCGGAATAGCCCTTGCCGCGCTCGGCGGCCTCCTGGCTCTGGTCCAGAAGGACCACGTCGATACCGGCGAGTGCCGACACGAGCGCGATGCCCGAGCCCATCATGCCGGCGCCGAGGACGCCGAGCTTGCGCACCCGCTGATCAGGAATGCCCTTCGGCCGGACGGCGCCCTTCTCGAGCGCTTCCTTGTTGATGAACAGGGACCGGATCATCGCCGACGAGACGGGGTTCATCAGCACGTTCACGAACCAGCGGGCCTCGATCCGGAGGGCGGTGTCGAAGGGCACCAGCGCACCCTCGTAGACCGCCGACAGAAGCGCCTTGGCGGCCGGGTAGACGCCCCAGGTCTGGGCGTTGACCATGGCCGAGGCGCCGACGAAGGTCATGAAGCCCGCCGGGTGGTAGGGCGCACCGCCCGGCATCTTCCAGCCCTTCTTGTCCCAGGGCTTGACGATGTCGTCGTCGGTCGCGCTCAGCACCCAGGCACGGGCGCGTTCGAGAAGCTCGTCGGCCGGCACGACCTCGTCGACAAGGCTGGCGCTCCGGGCCTTCTTCGGTTCGAGCATCTTGCCTTCCAGAAGAACGGGCGCCGCGGCCATCGCACCGACCATGCGGCTGTAGCGCGTCGTGCCGCCGCCGCCGGGGAAGAGACCGACCAGGATCTCGGGAAGGCCGATCTTGGCCTTGGGGTTGTCGGCCATGAAGCGCCGGTGGCAGGCAAGCGCCAGTTCGGTGCCGATGCCCGCGCAGGTTCCCGTGATCGCGCAGGCGACCGGCTTGCCGCCCTTGTTGGTCTTGGGGTCCATGCCGGCGCGTTCGAGCTTTCGCAGGATGCGATGGCCGGCCATGGTGAAGTCGAACAGCGCCGCCGCCGGATTGTCGCCCGCCTCTTCCCGGATGGTGGCAAGGACGTTGAGGTCCATGCCGCCGGCAAAGCTGTCCTTGCCCGAGGTGATCACGATCCCCTTCACGCTGTCGTCGCCAAGGGCCTCGTCGACCATCCTTTCGAACTCTGCGAACGCCTCGCGCCGCATCACGTTCATGGACTTGTCGGGGACGTCCCAGGTGATGATGGCGACGCCGTCGTCGTCCACGCGGTAATGGAAATCTGCCATGTCCTTCTTCTCCCTTCGGGAAATCTTTCAGTATTCGGTGCCGTCGCGGCGCGTGAAGCGAAAGCCGTGCGCCGTCTTCTCGGCCATGAGGTCGTCGTCGGGATAGTGCGCGCGCTCCGCTTCGGCGCGGGTGCCGATCTCGAGATAGAGCGCCGGCGCGTCCGAGCGGTTGACAAGGTGATGCCCGTTCGGCGCGCCGGCAGGGAAGGCGGCGGCGTCGCCGGGGCGCAGGACCGTCTCGGTTCCTTCCTCGACAAGCACCAGCTCGCCCTCGAGGACCATGACGAACTCGTCCTCGTTCTCGTGCCAGTGCCGAAGCGCGCTCATGGCGCCCGGGGCAAGACGGGTGAGATTCACGCCGAACTGCGTCAGGCCGCCGGCATCGCCAAGGCGGCGCCGCGCCCGCCCGCCGACGCGGGCCGCAAAGGGCGCCGGATAGCCGGTTCCCTCGCGCCAGGGCAGGGCATCAATGTCGATCTTCGGCATCAGACCCGCTCGATGATGGTCGCCGCGCCCATGCCCGAGGCCACGCAAAGCGTTGCCAGGCCCACTTCCTTGTCGGCGCGTTCGAGCTCGTCGAGGAGCGTGCCGATCAGCATTGCGCCCGTCGCGCCCAGGGGGTGGCCCATGGCGATGGCGCCGCCGTTCACATTGACCTTCTCGGGATCCACGTCGAAGGCGCGCATGAAACGGATGACGACCGAGGCAAAAGCCTCGTTCACCTCGAACAGGTCGATGTCAGAGATGTTCATGCCGTTGTCGGCCAGGATCTTTTGCGTCACGGGCACGGGGCCGGTCAGCATGATCGTCGGGTCGGTGCCGATCTTGGCCGTGGCCCGGATGCGCGCGCGCGGCTTCAACCCGTGGCGCTCGCCGAACGCCTTCGAGCCGATGAGCACCGCGGCCGCGCCGTCGACGATGCCGGACGAGTTGCCGGCGTGGTGGATGTGCTCGATCTTCTCGAGATGGGGGTATTTCAGGATCGCCACCTTGTCGAAGCCCGGCATCACCTCGCCCATCTCCTTGAACGA
>RFGD01000328.1 GCA_003696705.1 Alphaproteobacteria bacterium
GCATTCGCGATATTCGAAAACTTCCATGTCCTCGAGCGCTACAACACCGCCGACGCCTATGTCATCGCCGTCGGCCATCTTGCCGACCGCATCCGCGGCAAGGGACCGTTTCGCGGCAGCTGGCCCCGCGGCGACCGGCCGCTGTCCTTCTCCGAGAAGCGGGAAATGCAGCGGCTGCTCGGCCGACGCGGCTTCGACCCCAAGGGCGCCGACGGCATCATCGGGCCGAACACGATAGAGGCCATCCGCCGCTTCCAGGCCTCGATCGGCCTTGTGCCGGACGGCTACGCTTCGCTCGAATTGCTGCGGCACCTTCGCTAGCCCGGCAGTTTTTGCTGGCCTTTCACCTTGCAAGCCACTAACGCCACGGCTGGGCCGCACCGGGCGGTCGCCTACCCTTTGGACAGATTGGTCATGGATCTTCGCAATATCGCCATCATCGCACATGTCGACCACGGCAAGACAACGCTGGTCGACCAGCTCCTGAAACAGTCGGGGGCGTTCCGCGACAACCAGACGGTGGCCGAGCGCGCGCTGGATTCCAACGACCTGGAACGCGAGCGCGGCATCACCATCCTGGCCAAATGCACCTCGGTCGAATGGCAGGGCGTGCGGATCAACATCGTGGACACGCCGGGCCACGCCGACTTCGGCGGCGAGGTCGAGCGCATCCTTTCCATGGTGGATGGCGTCGTCCTTCTGGTCGATGCGGCCGAAGGGCCCATGCCGCAGACGAAATTCGTCACGCAGAAGGCGCTGGCGCTGGGTCTGCGGCCCATCGTGGTGCTCAACAAGGTCGACAAACCCGACGCCGAGCCCGACCGCGCCCTTGACGAGGTATTCGACCTGTTCGTGGCGCTGGGCGCCGGCGACGAACAACTCGACTTTCCCGTCCTTTATGCCTCCGGTCGCGCAGGCTGGGCGGATGCGACGCTCGAGGGACCGCGCCAGGACCTCTCGGCGCTGTTCGATCTGATCGTTTCGCACGTCCCGGCGCCGGCCCAGGCAGCGCGGGTCGACGAGCCCTTCTCGATGCTCGCGACGACCCTTTCCGCAGACCCCTACGTCGGGCGCATCCTGACCGGCCGGGTCGAGACGGGCCGCATCCGCGTCGGCGAAACGATCAAGGCCATCGGCCGGGCCGGGGGCGAGATAGAGCGCTTCCGCGTGACGAAGATCCTTGCCTTTCGCGGGCTGGCCCAGCAAGCCATCGACGAAGCCGAGGCCGGGGACATCGTCACGCTTGCCGGTATGTCCAAGGCGACGGTAGCCGATACGCTGGCGGCCCCGGCGGTGTCGGCGCCGATCCCGGCGCAACCGATCGATCCGCCCACGATCTCGGTGACCTTCGGGATCAACGACAGCCCCTTTGCCGGGCGGGACGGCACCAAGGTCCAGTCCCGGGTCATTCGCGAGCGCCTCTTGCGCGAAGCCGAGCTGAACGTTGCCATCCGCGTGACGGAAACCGCCGGCGGCGAGGCCTTCGAAGTAGCCGGGCGGGGCGAGCTGCAGATGGGTGTCCTCATCGAGAACATGCGCCGCGAGGGGTTCGAGCTGTCGATCTCGCGGCCGCAGGTCCTTACCCGGGACGAAGGCGGCCAGCGGCTCGAGCCCATCGAAGAGGTCACCATCGACGTCGATGACGAATTCGCCGGCGCCGTGATCGAGAAGTTGACCGGCCCGCGGCGTGGCGATCTGGTCGAGATGCGGCCTTCAGGCGCGGGCAAGACGCGCATCGTGGCGCATGTGCCGTCGCGCGGGCTCATCGGCTATCACGGCGAGTTTCTGACGGATACCCGCGGCACGGGGATCATGAACCGGGTGTTTCACGACTGGGGCCCGTGGCGCGGGCCGATCTCGGGTCGACGTGCCGGCGTCCTGATCTCGATGGAGCAGGGCACGTCGGTCGCGTATGCGCTCTGGAACCTCGAAGAGCGGGGGCGGTTGTTCATCGGGCCGCAGGAGCCGGTCTATCAGGGCATGATCATCGGCGAGCATGCGCGCGACAATGATCTCGAGGTCAACCCGCTCAAGGGCAAGAAGCTGACCAACATCCGGGCCGCCGGGTCGGACGAGGCGGTGCGGCTCACGCCGCCGGTGCGCCTCACGCTCGAGCAGGCGATCGCCTATGTGAACGACGACGAACTGGTCGAGGTGACGCCGAAGGCAATCCGCCTTCGCAAGCGGTTCCTGGACCCGCACGAGCGCAAGCGTCAGGCCAGAGCCGCCAGCTAGGGCCGCCAGCGGGGGACGTTCGGCCCCCGCAGCCCGTCCGGCCGTGGCGTCCGGACTCGACTCAGACCCGCGACTCGCGATAGAACAAAGCGGGAACAACCATGCCTGCTCGTCGCATTCTCTCGCTCTGGTTTCCGCGTCTCGCGGTCGAGCGCATTCTTCGCCGCGAGGGTGCGCAAGACATGCCGATGGCCGTTGTGCGCGAGGTGGGAAATCTGCGCCTCCTGACCGCGCTTTCCCCGGCGGCAGAGGCCGCGGGGCTTCGCCGGGGCCAGCCGCTTCGCGACGCCCTTGCGCTTTGTCCCGGCCTTGTGACGCGGCCGGCCGATCCGGTGGCCGAGGCTGCTTTCCTGAACGCGGTTTGCCGTTGGGCCAGCCGCTTCTCGCCCTGGGTGGCCGAGGACGCGCCGGACGGCCTTCTTCTTGATATCACGGGCTGTGCGCATCTTTTCGGCGGCGAAGAGGCGATGCTGACCCGCATCATCGACGAATGCGCGGCACTCGGACTTTCCGCCCTGGGCGGCATTGCCGACACCGTTGGCGCCGCCTGGGCGCTGGCGCACCACACCGGCGGAAGGCCGACGTCGTGGCGCACGGGCGACGCCATCGCGGCCGACGCCCGCGCCACACGCGCCCGCGCCGCTCGTCGGCACTGGACACGGGGCGGCCCGCCGCCGCTGCGCGCCGAGCTGCCGGCAGGGGACGGTTCGGGGCGGATCGCCCCGCCGGGGCGCATTCGCGCGGCCATCGGCCATCTGCCGCTTGCCGCGCTTCGCCTCCCCGCGGACACGGTCACCGCGCTGGCGCGGCTCGGGCTGCGGCGCATTGCCGACATCGACGGGCTGCCGCGCGCCACGCTGGCGCGCCGCTTCGGCCAGGATACGCTCCGCCGACTGGACCAGGCCCTGGGGCTCGAGCCTGAGCCCATCGCCGCCCGCCGCACCAGTCCCCGCTTTGCGGTGCGGCTGAGCCTTCCCGACCCCATAGGGCTTCGCGCCGACATCGAGGCCGGGCTCGACCGGCTTCTTCCGGCGCTGGCCGAGCGGCTTGCGGCAGCAGGTCGGGGGGCGCGCCAGATCCTTTTTCAGGCATTCCGAAGCGACGGGACGCGGGCCGACATCACGATCGGTCTGGCCCGCCCCACCGCCGACCCGGCGCGTATCCGACCGCTTGTCCTGTTGCGCCTGGACGGGCTGGACGCCGGTTTCGGGATTGACGTGTTGCGGCTTGAAGCCACGGTGACCGAACCTGTCCATGCCACCCAGCTTGGCGGCCACCGCGTGGCCACCGAGCGCGGCAAGGCGCGGCTGACCGGGGATCCGGGGCTTGACGATCTTGTCAGTCGCATCGGCACCCGGATCGGCCTCGAGGCTGTCACGCGTCTGCACCCGGCCGAGAGCCACATCCCCGAAAAGTCCTGCCATCAACTGGCCGCCGCCTGGTCCGAACCGGCCCCGTCATGGCCCTGGCCTGCCGCGCCGCGCCCGGCAGTCCTGTTCCGCCCCGAAGCCGTCGATGCGCCGCCGTCGCGCACGCCACCGCGTCGCTTCCGCTGGCGCCGCCGCACCTTCGAGACCGCATCGGCAACCGGCCCCGAGCGAATTGCTCCTGAATGGTGGCTGGACGACCCCGACTGGCGCAGCGGGACGCGCGATTACTGGCGTGTCGAAACGACCACGGGGGAACGGCTGTGGCTGTTTCGCGCCCATGGTGGCGAGACCTCTGGCGGCTGGTTCTGTCAAGGCGATTTCGGCTGAGAAATCAGTCGTCAGGACCGCAAATAACCGAGAGGAATGCCGCCCCGAACCGCTCGGCTCGACGCGGACCCAGGATGCGCTCGAGCCGCGCGGGCGTATCCGGCCGCAACTCGGCCACCTGTGCAATCAGCGACGGCGGACACGAAAGGGGCTTTTCGACGCCGCTTGCGCCGCGCTCGAACCGGCCCGCCACCTCGGCAAGCCGGTCATAGAGCGTCCCCGCCTCCCGGCCCGCCAGCCGACGTCGCCGCGGATGCACGGCGTCGGGCACTTCGCCGTTGATGACCTCGAGAAAGGCCGGACCATAGCGCTCGAGCTTCACCGCCCCGACGCCGGAAATGCGCGCCAGCTCGTCAAGCGTCGCAGGGCGCCGCTCGGCCATTTCGGCAAGCGTCCGATCCCCGAAGACCACGTAGGCCGGCACGCCCTGCGCCTCGGCCAGGGCGCGGCGCCTTGCCTTGAGCGCGGACATAAGCGGTGCGTCTTCCTCGCGCACAAGGGCCTTCGCGGCGGGACGGCGCGCCGCGGGGCGAGGATCGCGGCGAAAGGTGACCGACGCCTCGCCGCGCAGCACGGGTCGGGCGTGCTCGGTCACGACCAGACCGCCGCGCCGTTCGGAGTCGGGGCGAAACAGATCAAGGCCCAGCATCTGCCGGAAGACCGACTGCCATGCGCCGACGGAAAGCTCCCTTCCGACCCCGAAGGTCGGAAGCCTGTCGTGCCCGTTCTGACGGATTCGCTCGGAAGCCTCGCCGCGAAGGATGTCGACAAGATAGCCCGCCCCGAAACGCTGGCCCGTGCGAAGCGCGGCCGACAGCGCCTTCTGCGCAAGTTCGGTGCCGTCGAAAACTTCCGGCGGACTTGCGCATGTGTCGCAGTTTCCGCAGGGGCCCGCCTCCTCGCCGAAGTAGCGAAGAAGG
Organism: Alphaproteobacteria bacterium; assembly: GCA_003696705.1. GTDB lineage: Bacteria > Pseudomonadota > Alphaproteobacteria > Rhodobacterales > Rhodobacteraceae > RFGD01. The sequence continues at coordinate 4,913 of RFGD01000328.1, forward strand.
CGCTGGCGCCGACAACCCTGCGCTTCGGCAAGGCCCAGAAGGGCGTTGAGGCGTCCGTGATCGGCGGCCCGTCGCTCGGGCGGGGCCAGGCTCTCGTCGATCTGGCTGCGACGGTAACGGATGTCGTCGGCGCCAAAGAGCGTGAAGGCTTCGGCCGGCGCACCGTCCCTGCCGGCGCGGCCGATCTCCTGATAATAGGCCTCGATGGACTTCGGAAGGTCGGCATGCGCGACCCAGCGGATGTCCGGCTTGTCGATGCCCATCCCGAAGGCCACCGTGGCACAGACAACCAGCCCGTCCTCGGTCTGAAAACGGGCTTCGACCCGGCGTCTTTCGGCCGGATCCATGCCGCCGTGGTAATGGCAGGCCTTGTGCCCGGCATCTCGGAGCGCGCCGGCAAGGCTTTCCGTCCGCGCCCGTGTGGCACAGTAGACGATCCCCGCCTGACCCCGCCTTGCGGACACGAAATCAAGCAGTTGTCGCCGCGGGCGGTCCTTCGGCGCAAAGGCGATGTGGATGTTCGGGCGGTCGAAACCCCGCAGGAAGACCTCGGGTCGCGCGCCATCGAACAGTCGCGTCACGATCTCTTCGCGGGTCTCTGCATCCGCCGTCGCGGTGAATGCCCAGACAGGCACGCCCAGCGCCTTGCGGAGCCCGCCGATGCCCAGATAGTCGGGACGAAAGTCGTGCCCCCACTGGCTGACGCAATGCGCCTCATCCACGGCGATGGCGGTGACGCCGGCACGGCGCAGAAGATCGCGCGTTGTCCCAAGGGCGAGGCGTTCGGGCGCCATGTAGAGAAGACGCAGGCGCCGTTCGGCAAGGGCGGCGAACAGTTCGTCGCGCTCGGCATCGGTGTCGGCCGAGGTCATCGCCCCGGCCTCGACCCCCTGCGCGCGCAGGGCTCTTACCTGGTCGCGCATGAGGGCGATCAGCGGCGAGATGACCACCGTCAGACCCTCGCGCAACAGCGCAGGCAACTGATAGCAAAGGGACTTGCCCCCGCCCGTCGGCATGATCGCCAGGACCTCGCGGCCCGCAAGGATTGCCTCGATGATCTCGGCCTGGCCCGGCCGAAACGCCTTGTATCCGAAGACCCGCCGTAACACCGCCTCGGGTGGCTCGGCGGTCTTTGCCGTTTGCGTCGTCATGCCCGGTTCCTGCCTGTCACAGGAGGGAATCGCATGGCAGC
>RFGD01000051.1 GCA_003696705.1 Alphaproteobacteria bacterium
CTTGGCGTCGAGATGGTCGAGGGGCCGCACTGTTACGCCTTCTTCGACGGGCTGGACGACTTCGCGGCGCGGGCAGAGGACGAGATTGGCACCTTCTACCTGACCGACTTTCTGGTGCGACAATTCGATGCCTTCGTGTGGCGGCCCATGGGGCTGGACCGCCATCCCGAGCTTCGCGACATGCTGTTCGGAAACTACGACCGGCTTGTCTATCTGGCGCAGACCGATGACCCCGAGCTTGACAGGGCCGCGCGCGCGGCGGCCGCGCGGCTGGGCCTTCGCTACGAACGGCGCTTCACGGGGTACGGGGACCTGGCCACGGCCCTTTCGCGCCAGGCCTGAGCCCGGCGCCCCTGTCCGTCAGGCCGCGGCCTTCTTCTCGGCCGCGAGGGCGCGAATGCGCTGGACCATCGCGCGAAGCCCGTTCGACCGCTGCGAGGACAGGTGCTCGTCAAGCCCGAGCCGCGCAAGTTCCGCCTGGGCATCGACCTTCAGGACCTCGTCGACCGTAAGCCCCGAATAGAGGGCGCGCAGGATGGCAATCAGGCCCCGCACGATCATCGCATCGCTGTCGCCGCGGAAGGTGAAGCGCGCCGTCGGGCCCGAGCCCTCGAAGCTCGGCACGATCCATACCTGACTGGCACATCCCTCGACCTTGGTCGCGGGAACGCGCAGCGCCTCCTCGAGCGGTTCCATCTCGCGCCCGAGCTCGATCACATGACGATACCGGTCTTCCCAGTCGTCCAGAAACTCGAAGGTTTCGACAATTTCCTCGAAGGCTTCGCTGGCCATCATGCCCTCCATCCTGCCCCCTTTCACCTAGAGCCACGAGCGCGTCCCGTAAACCCCCGCCCTGAACGTCGCTTTTCAACGGGCGGAAGGTGCGTTAAGCGGTATGAGGTCCAGGGGGGCGCGAAGAATGAGAACGGCACGACTGGCAATCCTGATCCTGGCGATCGGCCTTGGCGGCTGCAGCACGGTGCGCAACAGCGCCCTCAACCCGTTCAACTGGTTCGGCGGGGGAAACCGCGATGCCGCCGAAAGCGGCGCACCCGCGCCCCAGGCCGACCCGCGGCCAATGGTCGAACGCCTCACCCGCCTTGGGCTTGACCGGCGCCCGGGCGGCGTCATCGTCTCGGCCGTCGGACTGACCGCGACACAGGGCTACTGGGACGCCGAACTTGTCCCCTCGCCGTCGCAGGTCGTCGTCGACCCGGTGCTGGGACGGCGGATCGTGCCCCGCAGCGGCGAGATCGTGTTCGAGTTTCGTGCGGCCCCGCCGCCGGCACCGGCGCGCGTCGGCACGGCACCATCGCGCGAGATTGCCGTGGGCCTTTACCTCGGCCGGAAATCGCTCGACGGCGTCCGGCGCATCACGGTCGTGACAGCCGGGAACCGCCGGTCGGTGCGGGTCCGCTAGGGAACTCTCCGGTTCTTTCCGACGGCTCAGCCCAGTTCGACGATCCGCACACGCTTGCCATCGGATGCCAAGGCGATCTCGCCCTGGCAGAGGCGGCGGGCATCGCGGCCGAAAACCTCGTTCCGCCAGCCGTGGAACACATGGCCCGACATGTCGCCGGCGGCGATGTCGTCGAGCTCCGACGCCGTCGCGATCAGCTTCTGCGCCACGTCATACTGATCGGCCTTGGCCTTCAGAAGGACGCGCAGAAGGTCGGCCTGACCGGGGTTCACCTCGCCGCGCTGCCTGTCCCCGGCCGGGCGCGGGCAGTCC
>RFGD01000007.1 GCA_003696705.1 Alphaproteobacteria bacterium
CGCTTCGCGCCTATGCCCGGCGGCTTGGCGATCTCGGCCGGGCCCGCGCCGCCGATGTCCTCTGGCTCGAGAAGGAAGCGTTGCCCTGGGTGCCCCCGGCACTCGAAAGCGCGCTTCTGCCCCGCCGCGTGCCGCTCGTCACCGATTATGACGACGCGGTCTTCCACCGCTACGACCTGCACCGGCGCGCCGCCGTCCGCCGGCTTCTCGGGCGGAAGATCGACCGGGTGATGGCGGCGTCGGATCTTGTCATGGCCGGCAACGCCTATCTGGCCGACCGGGCCCGGGCGGCCGGCGCGCCCCGGGTCGAGATCGTGCCGACCGTCGTCGAGGCCGCCCGCTACGCCGCCCCGGCAACGCCGGTGGACCGGAACGGCGCGCCCGTCATCGGCTGGATCGGCTCGCCCAGCACCTGGCGCGAATACATGGTGCCCATGCTGCCCATGCTGACCGACGTCGCCCGGCGATCCGGGGCGCGGCTTCGCGTCGTCGGCAGCGGCGCGCGCCCCGATCTCGACCCCCTTGTCGACGTCCTGCCCTGGACCGAGGCGGACGAGGTCGCCCGCATCCACGAAATGGACATCGGCATCATGCCTCTGGACGACAGCCCCTGGGCGCGGGGCAAATGCGGCTACAAGCTGATCCAGTACATGGCCGCGGGGCTTCCCGTCATCGCCTCGCCGGTCGGCGTCAACGCCGAGATCGTCGAGCACGGCGTCAACGGCCTTCTGGCCCGCGACGCGGACGAGTGGCGCGACGCGCTGGCGACGCTTCTGGCCGATCCGGCGCTGCGGGCGCGCATGGGGGCCGCCGGCCGGCGCCGCGTCGAGGAACGCTATTCGGCCGAGGTCTGGGGTCCGCGCATCGCGGAACTTCTGCACGAGGTCGCAGCCCGGGGCCGCCCCGGCGCCCGAGGCGCCAGCCCGCGGGCGGCCGCGCACAAGGGGGCGACGCCGGACACATGACGGTCTATTACGCGGTCTACGGCCTTCTTCTGGCGCTGGCGCGGCTCGTGCGGCGCGGCCCGGCCTACTGGCTGGCGCTCGTCGGGCTGACGCTCTTTGCGGGGCTGCGCTACTGGGTCGGCTGCGACTTCTCGGGCTATCTCAACAACTGGGAGCTCATGCGCGGCGCGACCCTTCCCGTGGCCTTCGCCTTTTCCGAGCCGGCGCACTGGGCGCTCATCATCCTTCTGCAGGGCTGGGGGTTTGCCTATACGCACCTTCTTCTGGTCGCCGCCATCATCTTCTTCGCGGGTTTCCACGCCCTTGCCCGGCGCCAGCCACACCCCATGGCCATGCTGGCGCTGGCGTTCCCGGTCCTCATCATCAACATGCCGATGTCGGGCATCCGGCAGGCCGAGGCGATCGGGCTCATGTGCCTTGCCTTCAACGCCTTCGTGGACCGCGCGGTGGTGCGCTATGTGGCCTTCGTGCTTCTGGCGGCGCTCTTCCACGGCTCGGCCATGGTCTTTCTGGCCCTTGCCCCCTTCATCCGGCTTCGCTTCAGCTTCCGCAACGCCCTTCTCGGCCTTGTCCTTCTGGCGCCGGGGCTCTGGCTCATGGCCCAAAGCGGCGCCGCCGACACGGCGATCAGCCGCTATGTCGGCACCGGCATCGACGCGGCCGGGGCCGCGTTCCGGCTTCTCATCCTCGTCCTCAGCGGGGCCGCCTACCTCTGGAAGATCCGCCCCCTCTGGCGCGAGGCGTTCCCGGCCGACTACAAGCTCGTGACGATCGGCGCGTGGATGATGGTCGCCTTCTTCGCGCTCTTCCCGATCTCGTCGGTGATCGGCGACCGTTTCGGCTATTACCTCATTCCGCTGCAACTGGTGATCTTCGCCCGGCTGCCCTACCTTCCCGGCCTACCGAACCGGAAGCTGTGGATTGCCGCGCCCTGGGTGCTTCTGAGCCTCGTCTTCGTGGTCTGGACGACGTTGTCGGGTCACTTCCACCAGTGCTACGTGCCCTATCAGATGGGCATCTACGAAGGCTGACCCCAGAAAGGGAGCGAACCCGATGACCGGCATGCGCGTCGAAGCGACCCCCCTTCCCGGACTTCTCGTCATCACGCCGGCGCGGCACGCCGACGCGCGCGGCTTCTTCGCCGAGACATGGAACCGCCGGCGCTTCGCCGCGCACGGGATCGACATCGACTTCGTGCAGGACAACCATTCGCTGTCGCGCCAGGCGGGGACGCTCAGGGGGCTCCACTATCAGGCGCCGCCCCACGCCCAGGCCAAGCTGGTGCGCTGCATCCGCGGCCGGCTCTTCGACGTTGCCGTGGACGTGCGCCGCGGCTCGGCGACCTTCGGGCGCTGGTTCGGGATCGAGCTTTCGGCCGACAACGGCCACCAGCTTCTGATCCCGAAGGGCTTCCTGCACGGCTTCGTCACGCGCGAGGACGATACCGAGATCCTCTACAAGTGCTCGGACTACTACGCGCCCGAATGCGACGGCGCCGTGCGCTGGGACAGCCTGGGCATCGACTGGGGGATCGACCGGCCCAGCGTCATTTCCGAGCGCGACGCCGCCGCGCCGCCCTTTTCCGCCTTCGCGACGCCATTCGACCAGGAGGATCCCGAATGAAGCTTCTTGTCACCGGCGGGGCCGGGTTCATCGGCTCGGCCGTGGTGCGCCAGGCCATCGCCGCCGGGCACGAGGTCGTCAACGTCGATGCCCTGACCTATGCCGCCTGCCTCGACAATGTCGCGCCGGTCGCCGATGCGCCGGGCCATCACTTCGTCCAGGCCGACATCCGCGACCGCACCGCCATGGACCGCATCCTGGCCGAGCACGCGCCCGACGCCATCATGCACCTTGCCGCCGAAAGCCATGTCGACCGGTCCATCGACGGCCCCGCCGCCTTCGTCGAGACGAACATCGTCGGCACCTTCACCCTCCTCGAGGCCGCCCTTGCCCACTGGCAGGCGCGGGGCCGGCCGGACGGCTTCCGCTTCCACCATGTCTCGACGGACGAGGTGTTCGGCTCGCTCGGGCCGACGGGGCGCTTCACCGAGGAGACGCCCTATGACCCGCGCAGCCCCTATTCGGCCTCGAAGGCGGCCAGCGACCACCTGGCGCGGGCCTGGCACCATACCTACGGGCTGCCGGTCGTGGTCTCGAACTGCTCGAACAACTACGGCCCCTACCAATTCCCCGAAAAGCTCATCCCCGTCGTCGTCCTGAACGCGCTCGAAGGCCGGCCGATCCCGGTCTATGGCAAGGGCGAGAACGTGCGCGACTGGCTGTTCGTCGAGGATCACGCCGACGCCCTTCTGACCATCGTCCAGCGCGGCCGGCCCGGCCGGTCCTACAACGTCGGCGGAGAGGCCGAGGCGCGCAACATCGACCTCGTGCGGCGCATCTGCGCCATCATGGACGAGATGCGCCCCGGCCCCGCCCCGCACGCCGAGCGCATCACCTTCGTCGCCGACCGCCCGGGCCACGACCGGCGCTATGCGATCGACCCGACGCGCATGCGCGAGGAACTGGGCTGGCGGCCCTCGGTCACGCTGTCCGAGGGGCTGAGGCGAACGGTGCGCTGGTATCTCGACAACGAAGCCTGGTGGCGCCCCCTTCTGACGCGCGCCGGCGTCGGTCAGCGCCTTGGCACCGGCCGCGGCGGGCCGGGGGTGGATGCGGGGAACGATGCGGAACGCAACGCGCCCACCGAAGAGGGTTCCGAAACCACCCCCGGGGCCCGGGCGGCGGCCGGAACGGGCGGCAACGCATGACGGAAGGCACGACGGACGGCATGACGGAACGCATGGCGGGGCCCGTCCTGGTCTTCGGCCGCACGGGACAGCTGGCGCGGGAACTCGCCCGCCACGACCGCGTCCTGTGCCTCGGTCGCGACGCGGCCGATCTGGCCGACCCGGCCGCGGCCGCGGCCCGCATCGCCGAGATCCGCCCCTCGGCCGTCATCAATGCCGCGGCCCATACCGACGTCGACGGGGCCGAGGCCGCCGAAGCCCTTGCCATGCGCATCAATGCCGAGGCACCGGCGGCCCTGGCCCGCGCGGCGGCGGCGCTCGACATTCCCTTCGTGACGGTCTCGACCGACTACGTCTTCGACGGAACCGGCACGCGGCCCTGGCGGCCGGACGACCCGCCGGCGCCCCTTGGCGCCTATGGCCGCTCGAAGCTGGCCGGAGAGCGCGCCGTCGCCCGCGCCGGCGGCCGCTGGGCCGTCCTGCGCACCTCGTGGGTGGTGTCGGCCCACGGGCGGAACTTCATTCGCACCATGCTGCGGCTGGGGCGGGAGCGCGGCGCCGTCCGCGTGGTCGCCGACCAGATCGGGGCGCCGACCCCGGCCGCGGCGCTGGCGCAGGCCTGCCTTGTCGTCGCGCGGACCCTGGCCGTGCGGCCCGAACGCGCCGGCCTCTATCACTTCGCCGGCACGCCCGACACAAGCTGGGCCGATTTCGCGCGCGCCATCTTCGCCGCCGCCGGCATGGCGGTCGAGGTGACCGACATCGCCACGGCCGACTGGCCGACGCCGGCGCGCCGGCCGCTGAACTCGCGGCTCGACTGCACGGCGACGACGGCCGCCTTCGGCCTTGCGCGTCCCGACTGGCGCGCCGCGCTTCCCGACATCCTGACCGAGATCGGAGCCAACCCATGACCAAGAACGGACGCAAGGGCATCATCCTGGCCGGCGGCTCGGGGACGCGGCTCTACCCGATCACGCTTGGCGTCTCGAAACAGCTTCTGCCCATCTACGACAAGCCGATGGTCTATTACCCGCTGTCGGTCCTCATGCTGACCGGCATCCGCGAGATCTGCGTCATCACCACGCCCGAGGATCAGGACCAGTTCCGCCGCACCCTCGGCGACGGCAGCCAGTGGGGCATCTCGCTCGACTATGTGGCCCAGCCAAGCCCCGACGGGCTCGC
>RFGD01000052.1 GCA_003696705.1 Alphaproteobacteria bacterium
ATCTCAATCAGTCGATGCAGATCGCGTCGGTCCAGTTCCGCAAGGGCCTGTGGGAGGGGCTTGGCTACATCTTCTCGCCGATCGTGATCGTGCTGATCGCGATCACGGCCGTCTCGGTGGTCTTCGGCCTGAGGCAGGCCAAGGCGATCCGGGCCGAGGGCGAGGTGCCGGGCGCGGGCAAGACCGCGCCGCTCCTCTTCCTCTCGGCGGTGACGGCCTATGTGGTGGCGGCCCTCATCAACGCCGCGCTGATCCCCGACTATGCCTGGCGCGACCGGGTGTTTCCGCTGACCATCGCCACTGCGGCACTGGCGGGCTGTGCGCTCCTGATGATCCAGATGTGGCGCAAACCGGGGGGCGACGCGCTTTTCGCCGACCGCGAGGCCGACCCGCAGGAGAACAATGTCCACGGGCTGTGGGGCACGCTTGCCTGGTTCGCCGCACTGCTGGCGCTGAGCTCGCTGGTGGGCTTCATCCTGGCGCTCGCTGCCTTCCTTGTCACCTTCATCCGTTACCGCGCCGGGCGAAGCTGGAGGTTTGCCGTCCTCTACGCGGCCGCCGGCATCGCCTTCATCTGCGCGCTTGCCTGGACCCTCAACCGCGACTTCCCGCCCGGCCTCCTGCAGGCCTGGGTGAAACTTCCCTGGCCGCTCACATGACCCAGACCGCCATTCCCTTCCTCTTCATGCGTGGGGGCACCTCGCGCGGGCCCTACTTCCGCCGCGCCGATCTGCCGGAAAACCGCGACCGGCTGTCAGAGGTCTTGATGGCGGTGATCGGCGCAGGCCATCCGCTGAACATCGACGGGCTGGGCGGCGGCGTGGCGGTGACGACCAAGACCGCGATGCTCTCTGCCTCCGAAGACGAATGGGCGGATGTGGACTACTTCTTCGCCCAGGTCGCCGTGACCGAACGACTGGTGGATTACGGCCCGACCTGCGGCAACATCCTTGTGGGCGTCGGACCGGCGGCAATCGAGATGGGGCTTGTGACGCCCCGCGATGGCGTGACCGAGGTGCGGATCCGCGCCGTCAACACCGGCGCGCGGATATTGGCACGCGTGCGCACCGAAGCCGGCGCCGTCATCTACGACGGCGAGGCGGCAATTGACGGCGTGCCGGGCACGGCCGCACCGGTAGAGCTTCTGTTCATGGATGTCGTCGGCGGTGCCACGGGGGCGATGTTTCCCACAGGCAACCGGGTGGACGTGATCGACGGCATCGCGGTCAGCTGCATGGACGTGGCCATGCCCATGGTCATCGCCCGCGCCGAGGACTTCGGCCTGACGGGCGCCGAAAGCGCAGAGGAGCTGGACGCCAACCGCGACTTCTACGCGCGGATGGAGGCGATCCGCCGAAAGGCGGGCGCGCTGATGGGGCTTGGCGACGTGGCGCAGTCGGTCACGCCGAAATTCGCGCTGGTCGCCCCGCCGCGCGCGGGCGGGGATGCACTCACCCGCTACTTCATGCCGTGGAACTGCCACCCCTCGCTGGCGGTCACCGGCTCGCAATGCCTGGCCGCCTGCCTGATCTGCCCCGGCACCGTGGCCGAGGGGATCGTCACCGCGCCCGACCGCGGCCCCCACCGG
>RFGD01000329.1 GCA_003696705.1 Alphaproteobacteria bacterium
ATGTAATTCGTCTTCATATCGATCACCACCGGTAGCAGACAACTTCGACCCGGCGATTGCGCCGCATGCCCTCGGGCGTCGCGTTCGAGGCAACCGGCCGACGTTCGCCAAAGCCCAATTCGCGCTGAACCACCGCCCCGACCGACCGCGCCACCTTCGCCACCGCGGCGGCGCGGCGCTGCGAAAGGCGCATGTTGTATTCGTCCGATCCGCGGCTGTCGGTATGCCCGTAGATGGCGTAACCGAAGGCGCCGGCTTTCCTGAAGAACTCGGCCAGCCGCCGGCGCGCCCCGGGTCGAAGCGCGGCGCTGTCCGTCGCAAACAGCGTGTCCGTGTTCTCGACAAGACAGGTGTTCTTCTTCAGACAGACCGGACGCCCCGTCCGGGGATCCACGCGGTCAAGCATGTATCCCTCGAGGCCGCCGTCGGCCCACCAGTGCATGCAGCCGTCCGCGTCAACCCAAAGGCCCCAGTCCACCTTGCCGCTGAGCTGCGGCTTCTCGCCGGCGATCGCAGCACTGCCCGCCACAAGGCAGGTCAGGACGATCGCAATCCGTTTCAAAACATTCATCGCCATGAACCACTCACTTCCCCTCGTGCCGTCCCCCTGCAGCACAGAAGGAATATCGTGCAAATCGGCGCAGGACCGCCAGAATTCATGGCAAAAACGGGGCAAATTGCGGGAAAAAGGCGCGCTTGCGTTTCCGCATCGTCCACACTGGCGCCACGCGGCAAGAATTGTTCGGGCGTAGACGGCCGCCGGCAGGCGAATCGCCCTGTTTCAGTCCGCCAGCTCTCCGGCCAGGGAATGGGCCTCGGCCCGCAGGATGCGAACCCGGCGCAGATCTCCCGGCGCAACGTCGGCGGCGCTCACATGCACGGCGTGGAGATGGTCGGATTTCCCGACCATCTGCCCCGGCAGACGCCCGGGCCGCTCGAACAGGACGCCGACCTCGCGGCCGACCATGGATTCCTGCGCCTCGGATTGCTGACGCGCGAGGAGCGCCTGCAGGCGCTGCAACCGCTCTGCCGCGACCTCGGGCGGGACCTGCGGGCGTTCGGCAGCCGGCGTTCCGGGCCGCGGCGAATAGCGGAACGAATAGCACTGGCCATAGCGCACCTCGCGCACCAGCGCCATCGTGGCCTCGAAGTCCTCGTCCGTCTCTTCCGGGAAGCCGACGATGAAGTCCCCCGACAGAAGAATGTCGGGCCGCGCTGCCCGGATCCGTTCGACAAGACGCAGATAATCGCTGGAAGTGTGGCCGCGGTTCATGCGCTTCAGGATGCGGTCGGACCCCGACTGCACCGGCAGGTGCAGATAGGGCATGAGCTTGTCCACTTCGCCGTGGGCCGAGATCAGGTCCTCGTCCATGTCACGCGGATGAGAGGTGGTGTATCGGATCCGCTCGAGGCCGTCGATCTCGGCCAACGCCCGGATCAGCCGACCGAGCGTCCAGTCCCCGTCCGGTCCGGCACCGTGATAGGCGTTGACGTTCTGCCCGAGGAGCGTGATCTCGCGGACGCCGCGCTCGACAAGGTCGCGAGCCTCTTCAAGGACGCGTTCGACCGGGCGGCTGACCTCGGCGCCCCGGGTGTAGGGGACGACGCAGAAGGCACAGAACTTGTCGCAGCCCTCCTGCACCGTCAGGAACGCCGTCGGCCCGCGGCGCGCCTTCGGCCGGGCGGCGAGGTGATCGAACTTGTCCTCGGCCGGGAAATCGGTTTCGACGGCGGGACCGCTTTCGGCACGCGCGACCAGATCCGGCAGGCGGTGATAGGCCTGCGGCCCGACGACGATATCGACCAGCGGCTGCCGGCGCACGATCTCCTCGCCCTCGGCCTGAGCGACACAGCCGGCGACGGCGATCCTCAGCTCGGGGTTCTGCCACTTGAGCGGCTTGAGCCGCCCAAGCTCGGAATACATCTTCTCGGCCGCCTTCTCGCGGATGTGGCAGGTGTTGAGAAGGATCATGTCGGCCTCTTCGGGCCGGTCCACCGGCTCGAACCCGCGCGCGCCCATGGCTTCGGCCATGCGCTCGCTGTCGTAGACATTCATCTGGCAGCCGTAGGTCTTGACGAACAGCTTCTTGCGCCCGGGCGAACCCACCATCTTGCGTTTCCCGCCTTCTGGAACAGTCGCTCCATCTAGCGCATCCCGCCCGGTCCCGCAACGCCCGCGCGCTTGCAAATCGGCCGCGATTGGCCGAGTCTTCGGCCCAGGCAGAACAGAGCAGACGAACGATGGCCTTTCCCAGTCTCGAGGCATTCATCAAGGACGGCGCGCCGACGCTTGGCAAGGGGCCTTACGCGATGATCTTCGCCGAGGACCTCGTCGAGGTCGATTCGTCCGTCTGGCATGCCCTTTCACGCGGATTTCGTCACGTGATCGTCTTCGGCCCGGACGAACTTGCGCTTGACCCCGGCCTGCCGGCAAGCGTGAAGCTCGTCCGCCACGACGTGATCGCGCCCGATGGCGTGACGCGCGCGGTCAACGCCATGATCGAGGCGCGGCCGGGCGAGTGGATGCACTACTGCTACAACGCCGAATACCTGTTCTACCCGTTCTGCGAGACGCGGACCGTCGGCGAGATGCTCGCATTCCATGCCGAAGAGCGGCGCGACGCGATGCTGTGCTATGTCATCGACCTGTATGCCGGGCCGGAGTCGGGAGCCGACGATGGCGTGGACCTCGAGACGGCGCACCTCGATCGCACGGGCTACTACGCGCTTGGCAGAAGCGATCCGCTGACGGGAGAGCCGAAGGAGCGTCAGCTTGACTTCTTCGGCGGCCTGCGGTGGCGGTTCGAAGAACACATTCCGCCGGCGAAGCGAAAGATCGACCGCATCGCCCTGTTCCGGGCCCGTCCCGGCGTGCGACTTCGCGAGAATCACACCTTCACGGACGAGGAATACAACACCTATTCCTGCCCGTGGCACCATAACCTGACGGCCGCCATCGCCTCGTTCCGGACGGCGAAGGCCCTGCGC
>RFGD01000330.1 GCA_003696705.1 Alphaproteobacteria bacterium
TGGCCGAGCTTCAGCGCGATGCCGGCCAGTCGCTGGACGAGATCGCGCGGAAGGTGGGCTCTTCGAAGACGCCGGTGTGGAACCGGGTGCGCAAGATGCGTGAAGGCGGGGTCATCAGGGCGGAAACGGTCGTGCTGGACCCCGAGGCGCTTGGCCTCGAGGCCTGCTTCTTCGTGCTGATCCGCACGTCGGAACACGACGTCGAGTGGCAGCGGCGCTTCCTGAAGGCGCTGCGCGACCGGCCCGAGGTGCTCGAGGCGCACCGCCTGGCCGGCGAGATCGATTATATCCTCAAGGTCCGCGTGGCGAACGCGAAGGCCTATGACGCCTTCTATCAGTCGCTGATCTCGGAAGTGCGGATCTACAACGTGACCGCGCTTCTCTCGATGGAAGAGATCAAGGCGACCACGGTCCTGCCGGTCTGAACGGCCTCAGGCGCCTTCGAGCGCCTCGATGATCGGCAGGAAATCCGCCGCCTTCAGCGAGGCGCCGCCGACAAGCGCGCCGTCGACATTCTCGACGGCAAAGATCTCGGCGGCATTGGCCGGCTTGACGGAGCCGCCGTAGAGAAGGCGCATGGCGTGGGCCGTGGCGCCGAAGCGTTCGGCAAGGGTGGCGCGCATGAAGTCGTGGACTTCCGCAATCTGTTCGGTCGTCGGGGTGCGGCCCGTGCCGATGGCCCAGACGGGCTCGTAGGCGACGACCAGGCGGTGCGCCGTGGCGCCGTTCGGCACCGATCCGGCAAGCTGGCGGCCCACCACGTCGAGGGCCTTGCCGGCGTCGCGCTCGGCCTCGGTTTCGCCCACGCAGACGATGGCGACCAGGTTCGCGCGCCAGGCCGCCTCGACCTTGGCGTGAACGTCGGCGTCCGTCTCGTGGTGGTCGGCGCGGCGTTCGGAGTGGCCAAGGATCACGTGGCTTGCCCCGGCATCGGCAAGCATCGGCGCCGAAATGTCGCCCGTGTGGGCGCCCGAGTCGGCTGCGTGGCAATCCTGCCCGCCAAGCGCGATGGGCCCGTCGCCGACACGCTCGGCCATGCGCGACAGAAGCGTGGCCGGAGGGCAGATGAGCACGTCAACGCCCGGGTTCGGGTGCCGGGCAAGGAGGGCATCCACCTCGGCCAGGTTCGCGGCGGTGCCGTTCATCTTCCAGTTGCCCGCGGCAAGCTTCCTCGGTGTTTCCATCTGTCCCTCCTCGTTGCGCTGCGAAAGATTATGGTGCATCCAGTGGCGGGAAAAGGGGCGAGTTGTCGCCCTTCGGCACGGGAAGGAAAGGACGAAGCGCGGTGGTCGGAGAAATCCCCCGGATCGACTTTTCGGCGTTGTTCGACCCCGCCGAGGCGGACCGCGAGCGCCGGCGCCTTCGCCGCGCCGCCGAGGAGATCGGGTTCATGGTCGTCCATCGGACGCCCATCACGCGGGCCGAGGTCGAGCATCTGATCGAAACCTACCGCGCCTTCTTCCATCTTCCGGTCGAGGAAAAGGAAACGGTGAACATGGCCCGGACGGGTGCCAGCCGCGGCTGGGGCGCGCCGAGGGCCGAGCGCGTCGACCCGACCGCCAATCCCGACTACAAGGAAGTCTTCGACTGCGGCTTCGAGCTGGCGCCCGACGACCCCTTGGCACGGCTCGGCCTGCCGGCCTATGCCCCGAACCAGTGGCCCGAGCGGCCGGCGGGCTTTCGCGAAACGGTCATGGCATATTACGAGCGGGCGCTCGGCGTCTCGCGTCGGCTTCTGGGCGCGATTGCCGCGGCGATCGGAGAGCGCGCGGACTATTTCGACGACAAGTTCACGCGCCCGATGGCACTCTTGCGCGCCAACTGGTATCCGCCGCGGCCCGCCTGGGCGGGAGCGAAGGATTTCGGCATTGCGCCGCATACCGATTACGGCTGCCTGACCCTTCTGGCGTCGGACGGGACCCCGGGTCTCGAGGTCGAGGAACGCGACGGTCGCTGGATCGGCGTCGATTTCGCCCCGGGCGAGTTCGTCGTCAACTTCGGAGAGATGCTCGAGATCTGGACCGGCGGGCGCGTGCGTGCCACGCCGCATCGCGTGATCGGCAGCGAGAAGGAGCGGATCTCGGTGCCCATGTTCGTGAACCCCAACCA
>RFGD01000331.1 GCA_003696705.1 Alphaproteobacteria bacterium
GGGCGACGGCGCGCAGACCCTGCAACGCGGCCTCCATGGCGCCGCCCACGGTTCCCGAATAAAGCGTGTTCTCGGCCGCGTTGTTGCCCCGGTTCACCCCCGAGATGACAAGATCGATGGGCCGCCCCTCAAGAACGTCATGGATGCCGGCCAGGACGCAGTCGGCCGGCGAGCCCTCGGCCGCGAAGCGGCGCGGCCCGAGTTCGGCGATCATGGTCGGGTGCGTGTAGGAGATTGCGTGGGCGACGCCCGACTGCTCGAAAGCCGGCGCGACCGTCCAGACCTCGCCGTCGGGGCCTGCCAGCTCTTCGGCGATGGCTTCGGCCACCTTCAGGCCCGGCGCATTGATGCCGTCGTCATTCGTTACCAGAATGCGCATGCCTGCTCGTCCTCGCGTGCGTTCTGCCCCTGCTTAGTCGAGCGGGGCCGAGCCGTAAAGCCGCGAGGGCGCGGCCGTCCCTAGCCAAGCGTGCCGTCGGCCAGAAGCCGCGTCTTTCCGCCAAGGTAGGGATGGAGCGCCGCGGGCAGCGTCACCGAGCCGTCGGCTTCCTGGCCGTTCTCGAGCACGGCGATGAGGGTGCGGCCGACGGCCAGGCCCGAGCCGTTCAGCGTGTGCACGTATGCCGGCCTGCCGCCGTCTTCGGGGCGGAAACGGGCGTTCATGCGGCGGGCCTGGAATTCGCCGCAGACCGAGACAGAGCTGATTTCCCGATACTTTCCCTGTCCGGGCAGCCAGACCTCGATGTCATGGGTCTTCTGGGCGCCGAAGCCCATGTCTCCGGTGCAAAGAACGACCGTCCGGTAGGGCAGCCCGAGGCGTTCGAGGATGTCCTCGGCCAGCCGGGTCATGCGCGCGTGTTCTTCCAGCGAGAGGTCGGGATGGGTGATCGAGACCATCTCGACCTTCTCGAACTGGTGCTGGCGCAACATGCCGGCCGTGTCCTTGCCCGCCGAGCCCGCCTCGGAGCGGAAGCATTCGGTGTGCGCGACAAGGCGGCGCGGAAGGTCGGCCGCATCGAGCGTCTGGCCGGCGACCATGTTCGTGAGCGTCACCTCGGCGGTCGGGATGAGCCACCAGCCGTTCGTGGTCTGGTAGCTGTCCTCGGCGAATTTCGGCAACTGGCCGGTGCCGATCATCGCCTCGTCGCGCACGAGGACGGGGGTCCATGTCTCGGTCAGTCCGTTCTCGTTGACATGCACGTCCAGCATGAACTGGGCCAGGGCGCGATGGATGCGGGCGACGCCCCCGGAAAGGATGACGAAGCGCGAGCCCGAAAGCCGCGCCGCCGTGGCAAAGTCCATGCCCCGGGCCGCACCCGCGATCTCGTAGTGCTCGCGCGGTTCGAAGTCGAAGTCGCGCGGGGTGCCCCAGCGGCGGATCTCGACATTGTCGTTCTCGTCCTTGCCATCGGGCACGTCGGGCAAGGGCAGGTTCGGAATGGTCAGCAACAGATCCCGAAGTGCCTGATCCGCCTCGCGGGCGGCACGCTCGAGCTCGGCAAGTTCGGCCTTCTTGCGGGCGACTTCGGCGCGCAGGCGCGCGAATTCGGCCTCGTCGCCCATCGCCTTGGCCCGACCGATGGCCTTGGCGGCGGCGTTCGCCTCGGCCTTCAGTGTCTCGGCTTCGTGGATCTTCGCGCGCCGCTGCTCGTCAAGGGCAAGGATGCGCGCGGCCATGGGTTCGGCCCCCCGCCGGGCCAGGCCCCTGTCAAGTTCTTCAGGATGTTCGCGGATCCACTTGATGTCATGCATGAGCGTCTTCCTTGTTGCCTTTCCGGGCACGAAACAGGGCCGATGGGTGCCTCAGACAAGGCGCGAGGTTTCCTTCGCGGCGCGGATGAAGTCACGGAACAGGGGGTGCGGCTCGAACGGGCGCGATTTCAGCTCGGGATGGAACTGGACGCCGATGAACCACGGGTGATCCTTCCACTCGACGATCTCGGGGAGCTTGCCGTCGGGTGACATGCCCGAAAAGATGAGCCCGACACTCTCGAGCTTGTCGCGATAGCTCATGTCCACCTCGTAGCGGTGGCGGTGGCGCTCTTCGATCTCGGTGGTGCCATAGATCTCGGCAACCTTCGAGCCGGGCTTCAGTTTCGCGGGATAGGCGCCAAGGCGCATCGTGCCGCCCTTGTCATCCTCGGGCCGACGCTCGACCTTGTGGCTGCCCTGGATCCATTCCTTGAGATGGTAGACCACGGGCGTGAAGCGCTTCTTGCCGGCCTCGTGGTCGAACTCTTCCGACCCGGCGTCGCGAAGCCCCGCGACGTTCCGTGCGGCCTCGATGACGGCCATCTGCATGCCAAGGCAGATGCCAAGGTAGGGGATCTTGTGCTCGCGCGCCCATTGGGCGGCGCGGATCTTGCCTTCGGTCCCGCGCTCGCCGAAACCGCCGGGCACGAGAATGGCGTCGAAATTCTCGAGCCAGGGCGAGGGGTCCTCGCGCTCGAAGATCTCGGCATCTATCCATTCCGCCTTGACGCGGACGCGGTTGGCCATGCCCCCGTGGGTCAGCGCCTCGGCGATCGACTTGTAGGCGTCTTCCAGTTGGGTGTACTTGCCGACGATCGCGACGCGCACCTCGCCGTCCGTGTGCTCGAGCCGGTCCATGACGTCTTCCCAGCGCGACAGGTCCGGCCGGGGCGCGGGGCTGATGCGGAAGGCGTCAAGGACGGCCTGATCCAGCCCCTCGCGGTGATAGGCCAGCGGCGCCTCGTAGATCGAGCGCAGGTCGGGCGCGGCGATCACGGCCTCCTTCCGGACGTTGCAGAAGAGGGCGATCTTCTCGCGCTCCTTCTCGGGGATCTCGACCTCGGAGCGGCAGACGAGGACATCGGGCGCGATGCCGATGGCGCGCAGCTCCTTCACCGAGTGCTGCGTCGGCTTCGTCTTCAGCTCGCCCGAGGCGCGCAAGTAGGGAAGAAGGGTAAGGTGCATGAAGATGCACTCGCCGCGCGGCTTGTCCTGGGCGAACTGGCGGATCGCCTCGAAGAAGGGCAGCCCCTCGATGTCTCCGACGGTGCCGCCGATCTCGCACAGCATGAAGTCGACCTCGTCCTCTCCGATTCGGATGAAGTCCTTGATCTCGTTCGTGACATGCGGAATGACCTGGATGGTCTTGCCGAGATAGTCGCCGCGGCGCTCTTTCTCGAGCACGTTCGAATAGATGCGCCCCGACGACACGCTGTCGGTGCGCCGCGCCGCGACGCCCGTGAATCGCTCGTAGTGGCCAAGGTCGAGGTCGGTTTCGGCGCCGTCGTCGGTGACATAGACCTCGCCGTGTTCGAAGGGGCTCATCGTCCCCGGATCGACGTTCAGGTAAGGATCGAGCTTTCGCAGCCGAACCGAGAAGCCGCGCGACTGAAGCAGCGCGCCAAGCGCCGCCGACGCAAGCCCCTTGCCAAGCGACGAAACCACGCCACCGGTGATGAAGATAAAGCGCGCCATGTCTTCTGGAACCCCCGTGATTGAGCTTCGATCAGCCGTTCGAAACAAGCGAACCCACTTGCGGCATCACGGGATTAAACCCATAGCCGATTTGCGCTCATGCTGCAAGAGCGCCGCAACATCGTGTTGCGAAGCGGAAGATCGCCTCTAGCAGTTGTGTGTCATTCGACGGGCGGCGGGACCAGCGGCGTGTCGCCTGTCGTCGGCGGCAGGAGCGACCCGGCCGGGGCTTCGGGTGCTGCCGGCGCGGCGGGCTGTTCGGCGGCGGGGGCGGCCACGCGGTCGACCACCGACTGGGTGCCTGCCTTCTTCGCGGCAAGGATCGTCAGCGTGATCGACGTGGCAAGGAACGCGATGGCAAAGATCCAGGTGAGCTTTGCCAGTGCCGTTGCCGCCGCACGACCCGTCACGACGCCGCCGCCCCCGCCGATGCCAAGACCGCCGCCTTCGGATCGCTGCATGAGCACGATACCGATAAGGCAGACCGCCAGAATGAGGTGGATGACGAGGACGACGTTTTCCATGGTCTCTCCGCTGGACGGGGGGCCGGGGCCCGTTCGGCGCCTAATTAGGGAAACGCGCGGAAGGCCGCAACCATTTTCGGCTCAGTCGTCGAGGTCGTCGACGTCCGACTGGCCGGTCAGTGCGCGGCGCACGTGGCTCCAGGACAAGCCGACCCCAAGGACAAGGGACATGACCGTGATCGCAATCCAGATCTGGCTGTCGGGTCGGTCTGCGTGCAGGATCCCTCGGTCGATCAGCACCCAGACCGCCGAGCCCAGGATGGCAAGCGCCAGCGCCATGCCGAAGGCGCCGATCGAGCGGATCGTCGCCCGCAGGTAGATGACATAGGCCACGAACAGGACAAGCGCCAGAAGAAGCGCAAGCGGCAGGTCGGTCGCGACATTGGCCCGCGCCCAGTGGACATAGTCCCACCCCGTCGGGTTGTAGGTCGCCGCCAAGAGGATGAAGGCAAACAGCCAACGCAGTACGAAGCCCATGGGGACACCTCCTGCGCGAATGATTGTCACAGGTGGGCCAGGACTGTCCAGCGGCCGAAACTTTCCGGTTGGGCCCGGCGCGCGCCGGGGCTATACCGGCGCCGGAACTCGGATAGGGAAAGTGGGACATGGCAAACGTCGTCGTCGTTGGCGCCCAGTGGGGCGACGAGGGCAAGGGCAAGATCGTCGACTGGCTGAGCGAGCGGGCCGACGTCATCGCGCGCTTTCAGGGCGGACATAACGCAGGACACACGCTGGTCATCGACGGAACGGTTTACAAGCTGCATGCGCTGCCTTCGGGGGTCGTGCGGCCGGGGAAGCTTTCGGTCATCGGCAACGGGGTCGTTCTTGACCCGTGGCACCTGGTCGACGAGATCGAGACGTTGCGCGGGCAGGGGGTCGAGATTTCGCCGGCCTCGCTCATGATCGCCGAGAACACGCCGCTCATCCTTCCGATCCATGGCGAGCTCGACCGCGCCCGAGAGGCGCAGACCGCGGTTGCGCGGATCGGCACCACCGGCCGCGGCATCGGTCCGGCCTACGAGGACAAGGTCGGGCGCCGCGCGGTTCGTGTTGCGGACCTTGCCGATGACGCCACGCTTACCGCACGGGTCGACCGCGCGCTTGTCCATCACGACGCGCTGCGCCGTGGTCTTGGCCTTGCCCCCGTGGACCGCGATCGTCTTCTGGCCGACCTTCGCGACGTCGCGCCGCGCATCCTGCCCTTTGCCGCGCCGGTCTGGAAGGTGCTGAACGAGCGCCGCCGGGCGGGTCAGCGGATCCTCTTCGAGGGTGCGCAGGGGGCTCTTCTGGACATCGACTTCGGCACCTATCCCTTCGTCACGTCGTCGAACGTCATCGCAGGCCAGGCCGCCACCGGGACCGGCATCGGGCCTGGCGCGATCGATTTCGTCCTTGGGATCGTCAAGGCCTATACGACGCGGGTCGGCGAGGGGCCGTTCCCGACCGAGCTTCAGGATGCCGACGGCCAGCGTCTGGGCGAGCGCGGGCACGAGTTCGGGACGACCACGGGGCGCAAGCGGCGCTGCGGCTGGTTCGATGCCGTCCTCGTGCGCCAGACCTGCGTGACCTCGGGCGTGAACGGCATTGCGCTTACGAAGCTCGACGTCCTCGATGGATTCGAGACGCTGAAGATCTGCGTGGGATACGAGCTGGACGGCGAACGGCTCGACCACCTGCCGACGGCCGCCGACGAGCAGGCCCGCGTCCGGCCGGCCTACGAGACGATGGAGGGCTGGAAGGAGAGCACGGCCGGCGCGCGCAGCTGGGCCGAGCTTCCGGCCGCTGCCGTGAAGTACGTGCGGCGCATCGAAGAGCTTATCCAGTGCCCCGTCGCGCTCCTGTCGACCAGCCCGGAGCGCGAGGATACCATCCTCGTCACCGACCCCTTCGCCGACTGATGGCGATGCGCTACAGGACACGCAAGCGGCTGGCGCTGATCGCCCTTCTCGTCTGGTTGCCGGCCTATGTCGTCGCGGCGGTCACGATCGTCGGCTGGTTCGACCGGCCGCCGCTTCTTCTCGAACTGGCGATCTATGTCGGCCTTGGTCTCCTCTGGGCGCTGCCGCTTCGTCCGATCTTCCTTGGCGTCGGCCGCGAAGATCCCGATGCCGGGGCCAGGGACCGTCCGAACGGCGACTGAGGGTCGAAGGACGGCCGCCTTTCGAAGCGCCGGGATCGGAACGTGAAACGGGCGACCCCATGGGGTCGCCCGTTCTCGTGTGGCTGGTTGGGTCGGTGCCGCGTCGGCTCAGTCCTCGTCGCGCTCCTCGATGAGCTTTGCGAAGCGCGAGCGGTGCGTGAGCCGGAATCGGCCGGCCGCCACGCGACGCATCTTGCCCTCGCGCAGGAGCGTTCCGAAAGCGCGCAGGCCTTCCGAGCGCGCAGCGCCGCCGTCGTCGAGATAGGTGCCGACCGTGCGCATGATGTGCGGCCGCGTGAAGCGCGCCCGGCCCTCGACAGCCATCGCATAGGCAGCGGCGGCTTCGATCAGGTCGGCGACGTCCTGCGCGCCCATGGCCTCGACGAAGGACGCGAAGCTTTGCGCGGGTTCGCCTTCGGCATAGCCC
>RFGD01000332.1 GCA_003696705.1 Alphaproteobacteria bacterium
GTCGGTCAAGGACATCAAGGAGCAGGACGTCTACATGGGCGACATGCCCCTGATGACGCCGCACGGCACCTTCATCGTCAATGGCACCGAGCGGGTGATCGTCAGCCAGATGCACCGCAGCCCGGGCGTGTTCTTCGACCACGACAAGGGCAAGACGCATTCCTCCGGCAAGCTTCTCTTCACCTGCCGGATCATCCCGTATCGCGGCTCCTGGCTCGACTTCGAGTTCGACGCCAAGGATCTTGTCTATGCCCGCATCGACCGGCGCCGGAAGCTGCCGGTGACGACGCTGCTCTATGCCCTCGGGCTCGATCAGGAAGGCATCATGGATGCCTACTATGACACCGTCACCTACCGTCTGGTGAAGAACAAGGGCTGGGCAACCAGGTTCTTCCCCGAGCGCATCCGCGGCATCAAGCCGGCGTTCGACATCGTCGATGCCGAGACCGGCGAGGTGATCGCCCCGGCCGGCAAGAAGGTCACGCCGCGGCAGGTCAAGAAGCTGATCGACGAAGGCAAGGTCAAGGAAATCCTTGTTCCCTTCGAGGAGATCGTCGGCCGCTACGTCGCCAAGGACATCATCAACGAGGAAACCGGCGCCATCTACGTCGAGGCCGGCGATGAACTGACGTGGGAGGTCGACAAGGACGGCGAGGTCGTCGGCGGCACGCTGAAGGAGCTTCTGGACGCGGGCTTCACCGAGATTCCGGTGCTCGACATCGATAACGTGAACGTCGGTCCCTACATCCGCAACACGATGGCGGTGGACAAGAACATGAACCGCGAAACCGCGCTCATGGACATCTACCGCGTCATGCGGCCGGGCGAACCGCCCACCGTCGAGGCGGCCGAAATCCTGTTCAACCAGTTGTTCTTCGACCCCGAGCGCTATGACCTTTCGGCCGTCGGTCGGGTCAAGATGAACATGCGGCTCAACCTCGACAAGCCGGACACGCAGCGCACGCTCGACCGCGAGGACATCGTGGCCTGCATCAAGGCGCTGGTCGAGCTTCGCGACGGCAAGGGCGAGATCGACGACATCGACCACCTTGGCAATCGCCGCGTGCGTTCGGTCGGCGAGCTCATGGAGAACCAGTATCGCGTCGGCCTTCTGCGCATGGAGCGCGCGATCAAGGAGCGCATGTCCTCGGTCGAGATCGACACGGTCATGCCGCAGGATCTGATCAACGCCAAGCCGGCGGCCGCGGCGGTGCGCGAGTTCTTTGGCTCGAGCCAGCTCAGCCAGTTCATGGACCAGACCAACCCGCTTTCCGAGGTCACGCACAAGCGTCGCCTCTCGGCGCTCGGCCCGGGCGGTCTGACCCGCGAACGCGCCGGCTTCGAGGTCCGCGACGTGCACCCGACCCACTATGGCCGGATGTGCCCGATCGAGACGCCGGAAGGCCCGAACATCGGCCTCATCAACAGCCTGGCCACCTATGCGCGGGTCAACAAGTACGGCTTCATCGAAACGCCCTATCGGCGGGTCGTGGACGGGCGTGTGACCGACGAGGTGGTCTACATGTCGGCGACCGAGGAGATGCGCCACACCATCGCGCAGGCGAACGCGCGCCTCGATGAAGAGGGTCGCTTCGTCAACGATCTCGTCTCGACGCGGAAGGCGGGCGAATACACGCTCAGCCCCCGCGAACAGGTCGATTTCATCGACGTGTCGCCGAAACAGCTCGTGTCGGTTGCGGCCGCGCTCATTCCGTTCCTCGAGAACGACGACGCGAACCGGGCGCTCATGGGCTCGAACATGCAGCGCCAGGCGGTGCCGCTTCTCCAGGCCGAGGCGCCTTTCGTCGGCACCGGCATCGAGGGTGTCGTCGCCCGTGACTCGGGCGCGGCGATCATGGCCCGGCGCGCCGGTGTCATCGACCAGGTGGACGCCCAGCGTATCGTGGTCCGCGCGACCGAGGATCTCGAGCCGGGCGATCCCGGCGTCGACATCTACCGCCTGCGCAAGTTCCAGCGGTCGAACCAGAACACCTGCATCAATCAGCGTCCGCTGGTGAAGGTGGGTGACAAGGTTGCCAAGGGCGAGGTCATCGCCGACGGCCCATCCACGGATCTGGGCGAGCTGGCGCTTGGCAAGAACGTCCTCGTCGCCTTCATGCCGTGGAACGGCTACAACTACGAGGACTCGATCCTCATCTCCGAGCGCATCGCCAAGGACGACGTGTTCACCTCGATCCATATCGAGGAGTTCGAGGTCGCTGCGCGCGACACCAAGCTTGGCCCCGAGGAGATCACCCGCGACATCCCGAACGTCGGCGAGGAAGCGCTTCGCAACCTCGACGAGGCAGGCATCGTCTACATCGGCGCCGAGGTCGGCCCGGGCGACATTCTGGTCGGCAAGATCACGCCCAAGGGCGAAAGCCCGATGACGCCGGAAGAAAAGCTTCTGCGCGCCATCTTCGGCGAGAAGGCCTCCGACGTCCGCGACACGTCGCTTCGCCTGCCGCCGGGCGACTACGGCACCGTCGTCGAGGTGCGGGTCTTCAACCGCCATGGCGTCGAAAAGGACGAGCGCGCGCTTCAGATCGAGCGCGAGGAGATCGAACGGCTCGCCCGCGACCGCGATGACGAGCTGGCGATTCTCGAGCGCAACATCTACGCGCGTCTGAAGCCGATGATCCTTGGCAAGACGGCCGTGAAGGGCCCGAAGGGCGTGAAGGCCGGCTCCGAGATCACGGAAGAGCTTCTGGACACGCTGTCGCGCGGCCAGTGGTGGCAGCTTGCCCTTGGCGACGAGGCCGAGGCCGAGGCCGTCGAGGCCCTGCACGCCCAGTACGAGGCCCAGAAGCGCGCCATCACGGCCCGCTTCGAGGACAAGGTCGAGAAGGTCCGTCGCGGCGACGACCTGCCGCCGGGGGTGATGAAGATGGTCAAGGTCTTCATTGCCGTGAAGCGCAAGCTTCAGCCGGGCGACAAGATGGCCGGCCGGCACGGCAACAAGGGCGTCGTCTCGAAGGTCGTCCCGGAAGAGGACATGCCCTTCCTCGAGGACGGCACGCCGGTCGACATCGTGCTGAACCCGCTCGGCGTGCCGAGCCGGATGAACGTCGGCCAGATCCTCGAGACCCACATGGGCTGGGCCGCACGCGGCCTCGGGATCAAGATCGACGAGGCGCTTCAGGAGTATCGGCGCACGGGCGATCTCACCCCGGTCCGCGAGGCTGTCCGCCACGCCTACGGGGACGACGCCTACGAGGCGGCCTTCAAGGATCTGTCCGAGGAGGAACTCGTCGAACGCGCATCCGTCGTGACCAAGGGTGTGCCCATCGCGACCCCGGTCTTCGACGGCGCCAAGGAAGCCGACATCAACGACGCGCTGCGCCGCGCCGGCTTCGACGAGAGCGGCCAGTCGATCGTCTATGACGGCCGCACGGGCGAGCGGTTTGCGCGTCCGGTCACCGTCGGCATGAAGTATCTTCTGAAGCTGCACCACCTGGTGGACGACAAGATCCACGCGCGCTCGACCGGCCCCTACAGCCTGGTCACGCAGCAGCCCCTGGGCGGCAAGGCGCAGTTCGGCGGCCAGCGCTTCGGCGAGATGGAAGTCTGGGCGCTCGAAGCCTATGGCGCCGCCTACACGCTTCAGGAAATGCTGACCGTCAAGTCGGACGACGTTGCCGGCCGGACCAAGGTCTACGAGGCCATCGTCAAGGGCGAGGACAATTTCGAGGCCGGCGTGCCCGAATCGTTCAACGTCCTTGTGAAGGAAGTCCGCGGCCTTGGCCTGAACATGGAGCTCCTCGAGGCGGAAGAGGAGAGCGAGGAGTGAGGGCGCCCCGCGCCCTTGCCCGCCATCCTCGACCCAATTGAGTTAGGAACCCGACATGAACCAGGAACTCAGCACCAACCCGTTCAACCCGCTGGCCTCGCCGCAATCGTTCGACGAGATCCGCATATCGCTGGCCAGCCCCGAACGGATCCTTTCGTGGTCCTACGGCGAGATCAAGAAGCCCGAGACCATCAACTACCGCACGTTCAAGCCCGAGCGTGACGGCCTTTTCTGCGCGCGCATCTTCGGTCCGATCAAGGACTACGAGTGCCTTTGCGGAAAATACAAGCGCATGAAGTATCGCGGCGTCGTCTGCGAGAAATGCGGCGTCGAGGTGACGCTTCAGAAGGTGCGCCGCGAGCGCATGGGCCACATCACGCTGGCCGCGCCGGTCGCGCACATCTGGTTCCTCAAGTCGCTGCCGAGCCGCATCGGCCTCATGCTCGACATGACGCTGCGTGATCTCGAGCGCATCCTCTACTTCGAGAACTACGTCGTCATCGAACCCGGCCTCACGGATCTTTCCTACGGTCAGCTTCTGACCGAGGAAGAATACATGGACGCCCAGGACCAGTATGGCGCCGATGCGTTCTCGGCCAATATCGGCGCCGAGGCGATCCGCGAGATGCTGGCCAACATCGACCTCGAGGCCGAGGCCGAGCGGCTGCGCGAAGAGCTGAAGGAGGCCACGGGCGAGCTGAAGCCGAAGAAGATCATCAAGCGGCTGAAGGTCGTCGAGGCCTTCATCGAGTCGGGCAACCGGCCCGAGTGGATGATCCTTACCGTCATTCCGGTGATCCCGCCGGAACTGCGTCCCCTGGTGCCGCTTGACGGCGGCCGCTTCGCGACGTCGGACCTGAACGATCTCTACCGCCGGGTCATCAACCGCAACAACCGCCTGAAGCGCCTCATCGAGCTGCGCGCGCCCGACATCATCGTCCGCAACGAGAAGCGGATGCTGCAAGAGGCCGTCGACGCCTTGTTCGACAACGGCCGCCGCGGCCGCGTCATCACGGGCGCGAACCGTCGCCCGCTGAAGTCGCTCTCGGACATGCTCAAGGGCAAGCAGGGCCGTTTCCGCCAGAACCTTCTGGGCAAGCGGGTCGACTTCTCGGGCCGCTCGGTCATCGTGACCGGCCCCGAGCTGAAGCTGCATCAGTGCGGCCTGCCGAAGAAGATGGCGCTCGAGCTGTTCAAGCCGTTCATCTACTCGCGGCTCGAAGCCAAGGGGCTCAGCTCGACGGTCAAGCAGGCCAAGCGCCTTGTCGAGAAGGAGCGCCCCGAGGTCTGGGACATCCTTGACGAGGTGATCCGCGAGCATCCGGTGCTTCTGAACCGGGCGCCGACGCTTCACCGGCTCGGCATCCAGGCCTTCGAACCCGTGCTGATCGAGGGCAAGGCGATCCAGCTTCACCCGCTCGTCTGCTCGGCCTTCAACGCCGACTTCGACGGTGACCAGATGGCCGTGCACGTGCCGCTCTCGCTCGAGGCGCAGCTCGAGGCGCGGGTTCTGATGATGTCGACCAACAACGTCCTCAGCCCCGCCAACGGCTCGCCGATCATCGTGCCGTCGCAGGACATGATCCTTGGGCTCTACTACATCACGATGGAGCGCAAGGGCATGAAGGGCGAGGGCATGGTCTTTGCCAACCCCGACGAGGTCGAGGCCGCGCTCGAGGCCGGCGAGGTGCATCTGCACGCGAAGATCACCGCGCGCGTTCCCCAGATCGACGAAGAGGGCAACGAGGTCCTGAAGCGTTTCGAGACGACGCCCGGGCGCGTCCGTCTGGGGGCACTTCTGCCGAAGAACGCGAAGGCGCCCTTCGACCTTGTGAACCGCCTTCTGCGCAAGAAGGAGGTGCAGCAGGTCATCGACACCGTCTATCGCCACTGCGGCCAGAAGGAATCGGTGATCTTCTGTGACCAGATCATGGGGCTGGGCTTCCGCGAGGCGTTCAAGGCCGGCATCTCGTTCGGCAAGGACGACATGCTGATCCCCGAGGCCAAGTGGGAAATCGTCAACCGCACGCGCGAGCTCGTGAAGGAATACGAGCAGCAGTACATGGACGGCCTCATCACGCAGGGCGAGAAGTACAACAAGGTCGTCGACGCCTGGTCGAAGTGCTCGGACGAGGTCGCCGCGGCCATGATGGCCGAGATCTCGGCCGTGCGCGTGGACGAGGAAGGCCGCGAGCTCGAGCCGAACTCGGTCTACATGATGGCCCACTCGGGCGCCCGGGGTTCGCCGGCGCAGATGAAGCAGCTGGGCGGCATGCGCGGTCTCATGGCCAAGCCGTCGGGCGAGATCATCGAGACGCCGATCATCTCGAACTTCAAGGAAGGCCTGACGGTGCTCGAGTACTTCAACTCGACCCACGGCGCCCGGAAGGGTCTTGCGGACACGGCGCTCAAGACGGCGAACTCGGGTTATCTGACCCGCCGTCTTGTCGACGTGGCGCAGGACTGCATCGTGCGCATCCACGACTGCGGCACCGAGAACGCCATCACCGCGCAGGCCGCCGTCTCGGACGGCGAGATCGTCGCCTCGCTTGCCGAACGGCTGCTTGGCCGCGTCCTGGCCGAGGATGTCACCGACCCGGCCACGGGCGAGGTCATCGGCCGGCGCAACGACCTTCTTGACGAGCGTCACGCCCAGGCCATCGAGGCGGCCGGTGTCGGCGCCGTGCGCATCCGCAGCCCGCTCACCTGCGAGGCCGAGGAAGGCGTCTGTGCCATGTGCTATGGCCGCGACCTTGCGCGCGGCACGCTTGTCAACGTCGGCGAGGCGGTCGGGATCATCGCCGCCCAGTCGATCGGCGAGCCGGGCACGCAGCTGACCATGCGGACGTTCCACATCGGCGGCATCGCCCAGGGCGGGCAACAGTCCTTCCTGTCGGCCAGCCATGACGGCAAGGTCGTGTTCCGCAATGCGACGGTGATCGAGAACGCCGCCGGCGACGAGATCGCCACCGGGCGGAACATGCAGATCGTCCTGGTCGCCGAGGACGGCAAGGAGCTGGCGGCCCACAAGGTCGGCTACGGCTCGCGCCTTCTGGTCAAGGACGGCCAGCACGTGAAGCGCGGCGACAAGCTGTTCGAGTGGGACCCGTTCACCCTGCCGATCATCGCCGAGGCAGCCGGTCAGGCGAAGTTCGTCGACCTCATTCCGGGCATTTCGGTGCGGGAAGAGACCGACGACGCCACGGGGATGTCGCAGAAGATCGTCGCGGACTGGCGTGCCTCGGCGCGGTCGGACCTCAAGCCCGAGATCATCGTCATGGATCCCGAAACCGGCGAGCCCGTGCGCAATCAGGCGGGGGCGCCCGTGTCCTACCCGATGTCGGTCGATGCCATCCTCTCGGTCGAGGACGGCCAGGAGATCCGGCCGGGCGACGTCATCGCGCGGATCCCGCGCGAAGGCGCCAAGACGAAGGACATCACCGGTGGTCTGCCGCGGGTCGCGGAGCTGTTCGAGGCACGCCGGCCGAAGGATCACGCGATCATCGCCGAGGTCGACGGCTATGTCCGCTTCGGGCGCGACTACAAGAACAAGCGTCGCATCACCATCCAGCCGGCCGACGAGACGCTCGAACCGGTGGAATACATGGTGCCGAAGGGCAAGCACATCCCCGTGCAAGAGGGCGACTTCGTCCAGCGCGGCGACTACATCATGGATGGCCACCCGGCGCCGCATGACATCCTTCGGATCCTCGGGATCGAGGCGCTTGCCGATTACCTGATCGAGGAAGTGCAGGAGGTCTATCGCCTGCAGGGCGTGAAGATCAACGACAAGCACATCGAGGTGATCGTGCGGCAGATGCTGCAGAAGCTCGAGGTGCTCGACAGCGGCGACACGACCCTGCTGAAGGGCGAGCATGTCGACCGCGCCGAGCTCGAGGAAGCGAATGCCAAGGCGATCAGGAAGGGCGGTCGCCCGGCCCAGGCCGAGCCGATCCTTCTGGGCATCACCAAGGCGTCGCTGCAGACGCGCTCGTTCATCTCGGCCGCCTCGTTCCAGGAGACGACGCGTGTCCTTACCGAGGCTGCCGTGCAGGGCAAGCGCGACAAGCTGGTCGGCCTCAAGGAGAACGTCATCGTCGGGCGCCTGATCCCGGCGGGGACGGGGGGTGCGACGCGCGAGGTCGCCCGCATCGCCCACGAGCGGGACCTGAAGGTCATCGAACAGCGCAAGGCCGAGGCCGAGGCGGCAGCCGCCCTGGCCGCGCCCGAGGCTGTCGCCGAACCCGAAGAGCCCTTCGTCGAGGAGGCGCGCGAGGAGTTCGGCGGAGAGTAACGCCCGCCACTTCCGGGTGAGCGAAAGAGGAAGGCCCCGCGCAGGCGCGCGGGGCCTTTCTGCTGTGCGGGCCCGGTGGCGCCTCCGGGCAGGGCTTTTCGCCGCCCGCCGGGCATGAGATAAGCCTTGCCGTGCGCCGGTCGCTTCCCGTGCCGGGCGCGGTTTCCGAAGGGGTGACAAGATGGCTTTGCCCGGTATGGCGCGCCGCGTCGCAGGTGCTCGCGATGGGAACACGCTGGGCGCGCTCCTGATGATGGGAATGGTGGGGGCGTTCACCTTCAACGACGCCTTTACCAAGGACGCGGCGCTTCGCGTGCCGCTTTTCGAGGTCGTTTTCATCCGCGGGGTTGCGGCGACGCTCATCCTTCTCGGGATTGCGCGCCTCGCGGGGCATTCGCTTCGCATCCCGCCGGCCGATCGCACGAGCTTCGCACTGCGCACGGTCGGCGAGCTTGGCGCGACGGCAACCTATCTCCTGGCCCTTCTGCATCTGCCCATCGCCAATGTCGTCGCCATCCTCCAGACGCTTCCCCTCGTGCTTGCGCTGTCGGGCGCGGTCTTCCTGAAAGAGCCGATCGGGCCCCGCCGCCTTGCGGCCATTGGCGTCGGCTTTCTTGGCGCCCTTCTGATCGTCCGGCCTGGCGCCGAGGGCTTCAACGCCTGGTCCCTTGCGGCGCTGGCAGCCGTCCTGTTCGTGACCCTGCGCGATCTGTCGACCCGCCGGTTTTCGGACGGCCTCTCGTCGCTGGGGGCGGCGACGCTGACCGCCGGCATCGTCACGTTGGCGGCCGCCGTGGCCCATCTTGCCTTCGAGACCTGGACACCGCCACCCACAGAGGCAAGCCTGTCAATCGCCCGCGCCACGCTCTTCATCGTGGCCGGGTACGTCCTTGCCGTCATGGTCATGCGGGTCGGCGACATCGACTATGTCGCGGTGTTCCGTTACTCGGCGCTTCTGTGGGCGATTCTCCTCGGCTGGCTTCTGTTCGACGAGTTGCCGTCGCCGGTCGAATTTGCCGGCGCGACCCTGATTGCAGGGTCCGGGGCCTATGTCCTCCTCCGAGAGCGCAAGCTTCGGCGCAGCGTTGCGAAAGGTGCTGTTGACACCGGCCGCGACTCCCCGTATTAGGCGCGCACCTGCGGCGGGCATGCGTGTGCCTGCCGCCCTGAAAGTCGAAACCTGAGTGGTCACGATCCGGGCCGATGGCCCCGATCCTCTGGAATTCCACCGCGGCGTTCCCACAGGCCGGGCGCGCATGCGGTTTTGGTGTTTTGCGGACGCGCGAGGCGCCACGAAAAAACTGAGTTGTGTTGCAACACGGGGAACCCGAATGCCAACGATCCAGCAGCTGATCCGCAAGCCGCGGCAGCCCAAAGTGAAACGCTCGAAATCGCTGCACCTCGAGGGGTGCCCGCAGAAGCGTGGCGTGTGCACGCGCGTTTACACGACGACGCCGAAGA
>RFGD01000333.1 GCA_003696705.1 Alphaproteobacteria bacterium
CCACGGCCGCCGAACTGGCCGATGCGGCGCGCAACGTTCTGCCCACCGGCGCCCGCGTCCTCTACCTGCGCGGGGCGCATGTCGCGACCGACATTGCGGCCGCCTTGCGCGCCGCGGGCCACCACGTCGACGAGGTGGTGGTCTATGACCAGCGCGCATTGCCGCTGTCCGATGCGGCGGCCCGGGTCCTGGGCTCGGGCCGGCCGGTCATTGCGCCGCTCTTCTCGGCCCGCTCGGCCCGGTTGTTGCGCGACGCGCTGGCGGCGGTGCCGATCAGGGGCGAAATGCGCTCCGTCGCGATAAGCCCGGCGGTCGCCAGGGCCTTCGGCGCCCCCGCGGCGGCCGTGGCCGAGGTTCCGACCGCCGAAGGCGTCCTGCAGGCGATCCGCGACGTGCTCTGAGCGGTGCCGCGTTGTCGCATCGCCTTGTAGCCGGATGCGCGGGGCCATAGGCTGAAGCCGAGGACCCCGGTGCCGATCGGGTCCGCAGTGACGAGGGAGAAGGTCGCGTGACAGGATCCGACAAGGGGAAGGCGGAACCCGCCACCAGGGACGAGGCAGGCGGCGAGGACACGGTCGAACGGAATACCCCGGCCGAGAGCGAGAAAACGGAAGCGGAAAGCGCGGCCGCCGAGGCGGCAGAACCGCCGAAAGGCGACGCCGACGCCCCGGAAGACGAGATGCCCGAAGCGGCGGATGCGCAGGCCGCGGCAGAGGTGCCGAGGCGGAAAGGCGGCTTTCTGGCGGGGCTTGTCGGCGGCGTGCTCGGCGCCGTTGCCGGGGTGGCGGCGACGCTCTATTTCATGCCGACCGAAGGCGGCGATACGGCCGGGGCGGATGCCGCCATTGCGGCGCTGAGCACGCGGGTCGCGGAGCTCGAGGCGCAGGTTTCGCAGGTTTCCGCGCTGGAGGCTCAGCTCGCGGGCCTTTCGACACGGATCGAGG
The DNA here is from genome assembly GCA_003696705.1 of Alphaproteobacteria bacterium. Lineage (GTDB taxonomy): Bacteria > Pseudomonadota > Alphaproteobacteria > Rhodobacterales > Rhodobacteraceae > RFGD01. The sequence continues at coordinate 945 of RFGD01000333.1, forward strand.
AAATCGGGAAGTCGCTCGACGGTCTTGCCCCGGCACGGATCGACGAGCTTGATGCGGCCCTGGCCGCCGTCGCGAATCGCGTCGCGGGGCTCGAGGCCGAGATGTCCCGCATCGAGGCCCTGGCGCGACAGGCCGCCGAGCGCCCGGCGACCGCGCCGTCGGGACAGGACGGCACCCAGGCGGCCGCGGCGGCCGCCAAAGAGGTCGAGGCGCTGGTGGCCAAGGCCGAAGAGCGCCTGCGCCGCGTCGAGGCGCGGGCGGCCGAGCTTGAGGAGGCTGCCAGGAATGCCGCCGACCGGGCTGCGCGCCGGGCGGCGATCGAGCGGATCGGCGTCGCCGTGGAAGCCGGGGGCAGGTTCGAAGAAGCCCTTCGGGAACTGGAGGCGCTTGGCGTCGAGGTGCCGCCTGCTCTTGCCGAGGCAGGGGCCGAGGGCGTGCCGACCCTTCTCGAGTTGCAGCGGCGCTTCCCCGAGGCCGCGCGGCGCGCGCTACGCGAGGCCAGGAAGGCCGAGGCGGGCGAGGGGCTTGGCGAGCGGGTCGTGGGCTTCCTGAAGGCCGAGGTGGGCGTGCGCTCGATCACGCCGAGAGAGGGCTCGGACCCCGATGCGGTCCTGTCGCGGGCCGAAGCCGCGGTGGCCGAAGGGCGGCTTGCCGATGCCCTGGCCGAGATCGCCGCCTTGCCCGACCCCGCGCGAGCCGCCCTAGCGGACTGGGAAGATGCGGCGCGCCGCCGGCTCGAGGCCGTCGCCGCCTTCCGTCAGCTTTCTTCGGCCGGTTGAGGAGGGGCGCATGGTCTGGTCGCTTCTCAAGGCAACGATCTTTCTTGGCCTGGTCGCGCTTCTGTCGCTCGGGGCCGTCTATCTCCTCGAACACGGAGAGAGCCTTCGCATCGTCATCGGGTCGGTCGAGGTGACCGTCGGGCCGCTGGCCGCGGTCCTTGCAATCCTCGCCTTCGTCATTCTCGTCTGGGTCCTCCTGAAGGTCGCGGGCTTTCTGGTTGCGCTCCTGCGCTTCGTCAGGGGGGACGAAACGGCGATCTCGCGCTTCTTCGGGCGCAACCGGCAGAAGCGGGGCCTTGATGCGCTGGGTGACGCGCTCATCGCGCTTGCTGCCGGTGATCCGCGCCGGGCGCTTGTGCGCGCGGCGCGCGCCGAGCGGCTTCTTGGTGCGTCCGGCGTGACGGCGCTGATCGAGGCCCAGGCCGCCGAGGCGCTTGGCGATCGGGCCCGTGCCGAGGCCGCCTACAAGGCGCTTCTTGGCGATGATCGCACCCGTGTCGTCGCGATTCGTGGCCTTGTCCGCCAGAAACTTGCCGAGGGCGACGAGGATACCGCGCTCAGGCTTGCCGAAAAGGCGCTAGAGCTTCGGGCCGACGATGCCGAAACCCAGGATCTGGTCCTGAAATTGCAGATCGAGCGCGAGGACTGGGAAGGCGCCCGCCGCACCCTTGCCGCAAAGCTTCGCGCCGGTCTCTTGCCGCGCGACGTCTACAGGCGCCGTGACGCCGTGTTGTGCTATGCCGCGGCGCGCGCCGCGCTCGAGGCGGGCAGCATCGAGCAGGCCCGGAAGCTTGCGGCCGAAGCGAATCGCCTGTCGCCGGACTTCGTGCCGGCCGCCGTCCTCGAGGC
>RFGD01000008.1 GCA_003696705.1 Alphaproteobacteria bacterium
GAGATCGGCGCGACGGAGCACGGCGATCTCGAGCCCGGCGATACCATCGAGATCCATTTCGTCTATTCGACGGCCCAGGCGAAGCCGGGCCATTCGCTTGGCACCTGCCTGAGCGAGGCGATCGCCAACCCGCAGCTGCGCGTGGAAGCGGTCGTCGGGGTCCTCGTGAACAACCGAGAGGCCCGCGATTTCACGCAGATGGCGCGGGTCGAGCAGGTGAATGGCTATTGGCAGGCCCCCGGTCTTCCGGACGATCTTGGCACGCCGGTCGTCTACGACGGTTCGACGACCGGTCCCGGCTATAACGAGAAGGGCTCGCCCTTCGAGGTGACGTGGAGCGTGCGCCCCGAGGTGGCCAGGATCGACATCCTGTCGGTGGAGGCCTGGCTCAAGGACAACGTCTTCGAGGAAGACCATGCCCACGGGGTGCGGAATCTGATCGTCAACCCCGCGTTGCTCTCGCCAATCGGGCGCTGAGAGCGGCTCGGGCAGCTGCCCGCCACAGGCGGTGCGACAAAAGCGGACGCCGCGCCCCTTGGGGCGCGGCGCGGTTCCTTCCAGGGCCGTGTCGCCGGGTCAGCGGCGCAGGCCGAGGCGCTTGATGAGGTCCTGATAGCGGCCCTCGTCCTTGGCCTTCAGATAGTCGAGCAGCTTGCGGCGCTGGGCGACAAGCTTCAGAAGCCCACGGCGGGAATGGTTGTCCTTCTTGTGGGTCTTGAAGTGCTCGGTCAGCGTCGCGATCCGCGACGAGAGGATGGCCACCTGAACCTCGGGCGAGCCGGTGTCGCCTTCCTTGGTGGCAAATTCCTTCATGAGGCGCTGCTTTTCTTCAGCCGTGATCGACATCGGGGTCTCCTCTTCTGTCCGTGGCCAGGCCGGGATGTCGTCCAGCGTGGTCCGTGGAGATGGTCCGCCAAAAGCGGCGGATGCGCGCATATAGGCCAAAAGCACGCGCTTGAAAAGGGGGCCCCGGGCGCCGTCGTCGGCCGCCGCGCCGATCTCCTGCCGTCCCCCGATTCGCGCCGGCGACGGGCCGCGAGGGGCCGTGTTCCGGCCATTGGTCGGTTTCCGAGAACAGCTTCGGGGATTTGACCCGTACTGTCGACGCATGCGCGACAGTCGCGAGCGATTCCTTTCCGCCCATGCCCCCAAGGTCCAGTATGGCCGCGCAATGATCGAGCGTCGGATGTGGCCGGGGGGCGTTTGCGGCGCGCGTCAGGGTGCCGTTCGGATCTCCTTTGCGATTTCCTTGGCCCAGTCGCCGATCACCGGCCCGACGATGGGAATGAGGTCGATCTGGGAAAGGGCGTAGACGAGCGCCGAGACGACCGCCGTCGCGCCGATCACCGAGCCCAGCCCGAAGGCGAGGCCCCGCAGGAACTGCATGCCCAGCATCCGCGCGGCACTGTCGTGCATACGGAAGGCGCGGCTTCGACGGATGCGCGCGATTTCCTCGCGGAGGGCGCGCACCTCTTCGGCCAGATCTTCGTCGGTCGGCGCGGGCGCGCCCGGCCCGTGGACGGGTTGCGCATGGCTGCGCGTGCTCATGCAAGAAACTCCGCGAAGGTTTCCACGACGGCGTCGGGGTTTTCCTCGGGGACGAAGTGGCCGCTGGTGCAGCTGCGGTCGGTGACATCGTCGGCCCAGGCCCGCCACAGGCCCGCGGGGTCGCCCGTTGCGGCCGGGAATCCCCCGGGGCTCCAGAGGAACCGCAGCGGTGCCGCAATACGCCGGCCGGCCGACCGGTCGGCCTCGTCCAGTGCGCGGTCGAAGGTCGCGCCGGCGCGGTAGTCCGCGCACATGGCCGCGATGCGCGCGGGATCGGCCGCCTGGCGCCGGTAGGAAGCCAGGGCGTCGGCCGAGAAGGGCGAAAGATCCCCTTCAAGCGTCCACGAGGCGAGCGTCCATTCGATGAAACCCACGGGGTCACAGCCGATGAGCCGTTCCGGAAGCGGTGCCGGCTGGGCAAGAAAGGTCCAGTGGTAGGCGGAAATGGCCAGGTCCGCGTCCCAGGCGCGCCACAGATCCGCGGTCGTGACGACCTCGATGATGCCGAGGCGGCGGACGCGATCCGGATGATCCAGGGCCAGGCGGTAGGCGACCCGCGCCCCGCGGTCATGCCCGAGGATGCCGGCGGCATCCATGCCAAGGGCATCGAGAAGGCCGACGACGTCCCGCGCCATGGTCCGCTTGGCATAGACCGAGTGTTCGCCGTCGTCCGGGGGGCAATCGCTGTCGCCGTATCCGCGAAGGTCCGGAACGATGACATGGAAACGCTCGGCCAGAGCGGGGGCGACGCGGGCCCAGCACATGTGGTTCTGGGGGAACCCGTGCAGCAGGACGACCGGCGCGCCCGATCCGCCGCGATGGACGGACAGCTCGACCTCTCCGGTATCGATTCGCGTTGCGCTGAAGCCGGGAATGCCCGAGCCGGTCATGTCGCCCTCCCTCGTGGTCAGAGACTGGCGCGGAACGGGCGGGCGATCAAGCGTTCCGTGCGCCAGGCACCCAGGGCGTCGGCTGGACGCGATAGCCGACATAAAGGGGATGGCGCGGGTGGCCTTCCCGCGTCAGGCCGAGGTGGTGGAGCGGCCGGCCCGTGGCCCGCAACAGCCGCTCTACCGCCGGGCCGCGGCCCAGATGCGCGCCATGGGTGCCCCAGGCGCAGACGATGGTGTCGGCCCATTCGGCGCCGGCGACGATGGCCTGGTCGTTTTCCGGGCCGACCGGGTCGTCGGCGGCGCGCATCACGCGCGGATCCGTGGCCCGGAAGGCAAAGATGTTCGTCACCCGGAAGGCGCCATAGCCAAGGGCCCGGGCCCGCCGTTCGCATCGCTCGACGGTCGGGTCGTTCTGCACCTCGGTCGCGGTCGAGGGGTTCAGCATCACGAAAAGGATGCGCCCGTCATCGGGGCGCCAGACGCGGGTCAACTCGTAACGGTAGCGTTCGCAGGGCGAGTAGACCGCAGTCGAATGGGCGTCGCCCTTCTGATGGGTCCGCGTGATCATTGTCCTGGGCGGTTGAACACGCGGCTTGGATGGAGTTCGCCGCCGCGATAGGTTCCGACGGCGACCGCGCGGCCCTGGAACGAGGCCCAGGCCTCGTCGCCCCAATCGACCTCGTCGTCGGCGGGAAGCACCATGCCCGGGTTGCCGTGCGACAGCCGCGCGGCCCCCTCGGGCGTCGCGCGAAGCTCGGGCAGATCGCCAAGACCCGCCTCGAGCGGCAGGACCAGCGCATCCATCCCGGGGGTGCGGGCCTTCTCCTCGATCTCCGCGAAGGGAACGGCGTCCTCGACGTCGAAGGGGCCGGCCCAGGTGCGGCGCAGCGACCGGACGTGGCCGTGGCAGCCCAGCGCCTCGCCCAGATCGCGCGCGATCGACCGCACGTATCCGCCCTTGCCGCACACCATCTCGAGCGTCACGTGGTCGGGGTCGGGGCGCTCGAGGATCTCGAGCGATTCGACCCAGAGCGGCCGCGCGGCAAGTTCCGTGTCCTCGCCCGCCCGCGCCAGCGCATAGGCCCGCTCGCCATCGACCTTCACGGCCGAGAATCGGGGCGGGACCTGCATGATCTCTCCGCGGAACGCCGACAGCGCCCGGGCGATCTCGGCGTCGTCAGGCCTGAGGTCCGAGGTCGCGATCACTTCGCCTTCCGCGTCGTCGGTATTCGTGGCGACGCCGAAACGCACCGTGAAGACATAGGCCTTCAACGCGTCGGTGACGTAGGGCACCGTCTTCGTGGCCTCGCCAAGCGCCACGGCAAGAAGCCCTGTCGCCGCCGGGTCCAGCGTGCCGGCATGGCCTGCCTTTCGGGCGTCAAGCGCCCAGCGGACCTTGTTGACGACCGCGGTCGACGTGAGGCCGGCCGGCTTGTCGACAAGGATCCAGCCCGAAATGTCGCGTCCCTTCTTCCTGCGTGCCACGTTTGACTTCCGTCCTTTCTGTCGATGTCCGGCCGTCGCCGCCTGCCCGGGGCCACCGCCGCGCGGGCAAGGCGGGGGTCCCTCAGTCGTCCCCGCCGTCCCCGGTGTCCCGCCGGACTTCCTCTCTCGAGAAGATTTCGCGCGCTTCGTCCATGCGGTCGAAGGTCTCGTCGATCGCGAAGCGCAGCTCGGGCGAGTACTTCAGCCGAAGCTGGCGGAAGACGAGGCGCCGAAGTTCGCCGGCATTGCGGCGCAATGCCGCCAGCGCTTCGTCGCGGTGCTCGCCGCCCAGGGGCATGACATAGGCCGTCGCCACCCTGAGGTCCGGCGAGGTCCGCACTTCGCCGACCGTCACCGAAAGCCGGTTGAGTTCGGGGTCGTGCACCTCGCCCTGCATCAGGATGTCCGAAAGGGTGCGTCGGATGAGCTCGCCCACGCGAAGCTGACGCTGCGAGAGGCCGGCGCCCTGTGAAGACCGTTTTGCCATGGCTGTATTCTTCCTTTCGGGCCCATCTAGGGCAACCGCGAGCGCCCCGCAACCAGGGTTGCAAACTCTGAGGCAGGGACTAAACCCTAGACGACATTGTAACAGGAGGCCGTGCGCATGACAGAGCTGCCGGGAATCGTGATTACCGGGGCGTCCGGACGGATGGGACGGATGCTGATCGACACTGTCGGCGCATCCGATGCGGCGCGCCTTGTCGGCGTGACCGAACGGCCGGGCCACCCCTGGGTCGGTCGTGACCTCGGCGAGTGTCTGGGCGGGCAGGCGAACGGCGTGCCGGTGGTCGGCGATCTGATCGAGGTGATCGGCAATGCCCATGCGGTCATCGATTTCACGGCACCGGCGGCCAGCGTCGATCATGCCGCCCTTGCCGCGCAGGCGCGCGTCGTCCACGTGATCGGGACGACCGGTTTCACCGCGGAAGACCTCGAGAAGATCGCGCGCGCCGCCCGCCATGCCACGATCATCCGCGCCGGCAACATGAGCCTTGGCGTCAATCTTCTGGTCCAGCTTGTCCAGCGTGTCGCTCAGGCGCTGGACGAGGACTGGGACATCGAGGTCGTCGAGGCCCACCACCGCCACAAGGTCGACGCGCCTTCGGGAACGGCGCTCATGCTCGGCGAGGCGGCGGCGCGCGGGCGCGGCGCGGTCCTTGACGCGGTCGCCGAAAGGGGGCGCGACGGCATCACCGGTCCGCGTGCCCGCGGCGCCATCGGGTTTTCCGCCATTCGCGGCGGCGACATCGTCGGCGAGCACGAGGTCATCTTTGCCGCCGACGGCGAGCGGGTCGTCCTGCGTCACATCGCGACCGACCGGGCGATCTTTGCGCGTGGGGCGCTCAAGGCGGCGC
>RFGD01000053.1 GCA_003696705.1 Alphaproteobacteria bacterium
CTGAGCATGGGGGCGCATCTGGTCCCGGGCATGGCCGCGCTGATCGACCGCACCATCGGGGCAACGGGCAGCGCGCTTGTGCAGATGGCGCTGACGGCGCTGGTCCTCATGTGGCCGGGGCGGGTGTTCCTGGCCAAGGGCATTCCGGCCCTCATGCGTGGGGCGCCCGACATGAACGCGCTGGTCGCGCTTGGGGCGGGCGCCGCGTTTCTCTATTCGTCTGTCGTCGCGCTGGTGCCGGGTGCCGTTCCGGCCGCGGCGCGGGGCATCTACTTCGAGGCCGCGGCGGTCATCGTGACGCTGATCCTTCTGGGCCGCTGGCTGGAGGCGCGCGCCAAGGGTCGGGCCGGGGCTGCGATCAGCCGCCTTCTGGCCCTTCGACCGACCACCGCGCGGGTCGAGCGAAACGGGCACGTCTTGGAGGTCCCGGCCGAGGACATCCGCGTTGGCGATCTTGTCCATGTGCTGCCCGGCGGGCGCGTGCCCGTCGACGGGACGGTTGTCTCGGGCACCTCTTTCGTCGACGAGAGCATGATCACGGGCGAGCCCGTCCCCGTGCAGAAAAGCGCGGGCGCGACCGTGGTCGGCGGCACCGTCAACGGCAACGGGGCGCTGGTCATCAGGGCCACGCGCGTCGGGGCCGACACGACGCTGGCGCAGATCATCCGCATGGTCGAGGATGCACAGGCGTCGAAACTTCCCATCCAGGCGCTGGTCGACCGCGTGACCGAATGGTTCGTCCCGGCCGTCATGGCCGTTGCCCTGGTGACCTTCGCCCTGTGGCTTGCGATCGGCCCCGAGCCGCGGTTGTCGCATGCGCTGGTCGCGGCGGTCTCGGTCCTTCTGATCGCGTGCCCCTGCGCCATGGGGCTGGCCACGCCGACGTCGATCATGGTCGGCACCGGCAGGGCCGCCGAGCTTGGCATCCTGTTTCGCAAGGGCGATGCGCTCCAGGCGCTGGGAGAGGTCGACCGGGTCGTCTTCGACAAGACGGGGACGCTGACCCTCGGCCGGCCCGAGCTGGTCGAGATCGTCACCATGCCGGGCGCCGACGAGGCCGAGGTCCTGGCCGCCGCCGCGGCGATCGAGGCGCAGTCGGAACACCCCATCGCGCGCGCCATCCTGACCGGCGCGCGCGAGCGCGGCCTCGACGTCCCCGAGGCGACGTCCTTCGAGGCGCTGACCGGTCTTGGCGCCGTCGGCACGGTCGGCGGGCGCCGGGTGCTGGTCGGCGCCGACCGGCTCATGCGGCGAGAGGGGATCGCGACCGACGAACTGGCGGAGGCGGCCTCGGCGGCCTCGGCACGCGGGCGGACGCCCCTGTTCGTGGCCATTGACGGGCGGGCCGTCGCGTTTCTGGCGGTCGCCGATCCGCTCAAGTCCACGGCGCGAACCGCGATCGAGGCGCTTCGCGACATGGGCATCGCCACGGCGCTGGTGACCGGCGACAACCGTGTCACGGCGCAGGCCGTGGCCGACGAGCTTGGCATTTCCGAGGTCGTCGCCGAGGTGCTGCCCGCCGGCAAGGTCGAGGCGGTCGAGCGTCTGCGCGACGAGACCCGGGGCGGGCGTCTTGCCTTCGTCGGGGACGGGATCAACGACGCCCCCGCGCTCGCCGCGGCCGACGTCGGGATTGCGCTTGGCACGGGCACCGATGTGGCCATCGAGACGGCGGATGTCGTCCTCGTCTCGGGCGACCCGGTGGGTGTCGTGAACGCCGTGCACGTCTCGTGGGCGACGATGCGCAACATTCGCCAGAATCTGGCCTGGGCGTTCGGCTACAACATCCTTCTCATCCCGGTCGCGGCGGGTGCGCTCTATCCGGCATTCGGCATTCTTCTCTCGCCGATGCTGGCCGCCGGGGCGATGGCGTTTTCATCGGTTTCGGTGGTCACGAACGCCCTCAGGCTTCGCCGGTTGCGGCCGCGCATCGCGCCCGTGACCGAGGCCCCGGCGCCGGCGGCGGGGGCCCGGCGCATGCCGGCACGCAAGGAGGTGCACGCATGAACATCGGTGAAGTGGCCCAGCAGACGGGTCTGCCTGCCAAGACCATCCGCTATTACGAGGAAATCGGCCTGATCGCGCCCCGGCGCGACGTGAACGGGTACCGTGTCTTCTCGACCACGGACGTTCACAAGCTTGCGTTCCTGGGCCGCGCGCGCTCGCTCGGGTTCACGATCGAGGACTGCCGGCGCCTTCTCGAGCTTTGGGAAGACCGGGGTCGGGCCAGCGCGGACGTCAAGCGCCTGGCCGCCGAGCACCTCGGGCGAATTGACGAAAAGATCGCCGAACTTCGCCACATGCGTGATGCGCTGGCGGGGCTGATCGACGCCTGTGCGGGGGACGACCGGCCGGACTGCCCGATTCTTGCCGACCTTGCCGCAGATGCCCCGCCCGCCGGGGCCACTGGGGCAGATGCGCCCTCGGCGGCGGCCCGGCGCTAGCCCCAAGCCGGGTTTCGGGGCCGCGCGGGCTTGATGTCGCGTCATATTTCGATTATTCGCGAAATATGGAAACCACAACGGATTCGATTGTCCAACGGCTCGAAGCGCTGGCCCACCCCGTGCGTCTCGGCGTGTTCCGCCTTCTGGTCCGGCGCGCACCGGAAGGGGCGACGCCGGGCGAGTTGCAGGCCATGCTTGGCAAGGCGCCCAGCACGCTGTCGGCGCATCTGGCACAGCTGCGTTCAGCGGGCCTTGTCGAGGTGGTCCGAGAGGGCCGGTCGCTCAGATATTCGGCCGATCTCGACGCGCTTGGCGGGCTTGTCGACTATCTCGTCGCAGATTGCTGCCGCGGGCGCGCGGACCTTTGCGCGCCCCTTGCCCGCGGGGCGCTTTCGCGCGCCGAGGCTCCGGTCGGTGCGGCGCGTCCGCTTGGCGTTCTTTTCATCTGCACGGGCAACACGGCGCGGTCGATCCTGTCTGAAGCCATCCTGCGCCACCTGGGCGGGTCACGCTTTCGCGCCCTTTCGGCCGGAACCCGGCCCGAGGGCGTGGTGAACCCGCTGACGCTGCGGGTCCTCGAAGCCCATGGCATCGATACCGAAGGGCTTCGGTCGAAAAGCCTGGACGAGATTGCGGCGGACGCAACGGCGCGGCCCGATCTGGTCTTCACGGTCTGCGATCGCGCCGCGGCCGAGGAATGTCCCGTCTGGCTGGGCGATGCGGTCGTCGCGCACTGGGGGCTTCCCGATCCGGCGGCGTCAGGCGGCACCGAAGCCGAGCGCCTTGCCGCGTTCGAGGCGGCATATCGGACCATTCGCCGCCGCCTCGAGGCCCTTGTCGCCCTTCGGGTCGAAGAGATGGACCGTGCCGAGCTCCAGCGCGCCGTTGACCGGATCATATTGGCGGAGCGGACAGGCAACAGCACGGAAATGGGAGCCCTGAAATGACCGATACGACGATTGCACCGGACCGAAGCAAGGCGCTTGGCGTCTTCGAGCGCTATCTTTCGGTCTGGGTGGCGGCCGCGATCGTGGCGGGCGTCGCGTTGGGCAAGCTCCTGCCCGGTGTCTTCGGCGTGCTGGCCGGCATGGAACTTGCCCATGTCAACCTGCCGGTCGCCATCCTCATCTGGGCGATGGTCTATCCGATGATGATCGCCGTCGATTTCGGCGCCATCCGTCAGATCGGCATGCGGCCGAAGGGGCTTGTCGTGACGCTGACGGTGAACTGGCTCATCAAGCCGTTCACCATGGCCGCGCTGGGGGTCCTCTTCTTCCGGCACGTCTTCGCGGCCTGGATCCCGCCCTCGGATGCCGAAAGCTATATCGCGGGGCTCATCCTTCTGGGGGCGGCGCCCTGCACGGCGATGGTGTTTGTCTGGTCGCAGCTGACGCGCGGCGACGCCACCTACACGCTTGTCCAGGTCAGCGTGAACGACACGGTGATGGTCTTTGTCTACGCCCCGATCGTCGCCTTCCTTCTGGGGGTCGCCGACATTCCCGTCCCGTGGGAGACGCTGGTCGTCTCGGTCCTTCTCTACATCGTCGTGCCGCTGGCGGCCGGGATCGTCACGCGACAGGTCCTGACGGCGCGGGGCGGGGCCCTGGCGGTCGAGCAGTTCCGCGACCGGCTGCGCCCCTTCACGATTGCCGGCCTTATCCTGACGGTCGTTCTTCTGTTCGGGTTTCAGGGGGACGTGATCCTCGAACGGCCGACCGTCATCGCCCTGATCGCGGTGCCGCTTCTCGTCCAGTCCTACGGGATCTTCGGGCTGGGCTATCTCTGGGCGCGGTGGTGGCGCATTCCGTTTCCGGTCGCCGCGCCTTGCGCGCTCATCGGCACGTCCAACTTCTTCGAGCTTGCCGTCGCCGTCGCGATCAGTCTTTACGGCCTGAAGTCGGGGGCCGCGCTTGCCACAGTCGTCGGGGTCCTGGTCGAGGTGCCGGTGATGCTGTCGCTGGTCGCGCTGGCCAACCGCACGCGCCACTGGTTCCCCGAGTAGGGGCACGCGCCGCCCTTCAGCCCGGGCGTCGGCGGGCCTTGCCCCGTCCGGGTGGGTCCTTGTCAGTCGGCAGAGCCGTGGCGGGCCACCTGGTCGATGCGCGCCTCGGAAACCTCGATGGCGCGGAACGCTTCCCGGACGCCGGCGGGGCTCAGCTCGCGGGATACGGCAAGAAGCGTGTTCGATCGGTGGTCGGCGCAGAGGTCGAGCATGAAGGCGATTTCGTCACGTGCCACCGGCAGGGCGGCCTCGAGATCGGGCGCGCCATAGAGGGCGACAAAGCGCTCGGCCAGGCGCCGTGTCAGGCGTTCGATCTCGGCGTCGTCGATGCGGGTCACGGCAACGAAGGTCGCCCGACCGAAGCTTTCAAGCGACAGCCAGCCGTTCGCGAAAGCCTGGCGCGCCTTGCCGACAAGATCGGCCTCGGTCCAGTCCGAGAACTCGAAGCCGCCCGGGATAGCCCATTCGCCTTCCCCCGCCGGGTGGGCGAAGATGTTGAGATCCGAGCTGTCCAGCCGGATCGTGCGGGCAAGCTTGGGCATCAGGTCGTCTCCAGCATCGCGACAAGCGGCACCAGCCCGGTCGTGCCGTCAGGCCTGGCAAGAAGCATGTTGCCCCATTCGTCGAGGCCGCGGAAGACCCCGCTTGCACGGGCGCCGGGCAGGTTCACCTCGACGGGCTTGCCCATCGCATGGGCGCGTGCCCGCCAGGCCTCGTGCACCTTTCGCATGCCGTCGTCGAGGAAGGTGTTCAGCCAGACGAGCGTGTGGCGGCACCAGGCCTCGAGGAGGGCGACGGGCGGAATGTCGGCGCAGCCTTCCTCGGCCAGGACGGTGACGTCGGCCGTGCGTCCCGGCGCGTCGGGGTCGAGGCCCCGGAAGGGGACGGAGATGCCGATCACCAGCCAGTCGGGTTCGGCGTCCGCATCCCGGCACGAGGCCGCGGCGCGCAGGCCCCCGCATCGCGCGCCGTTGACGCGGAAGCCGGCCGGCCACTCGAAGTGGACGCCGACCTCGGGGGGCGCCAGGGCGCCGAGGGCGTCGGCGAAACCGTGCGCCGCGCAGAAGACGGCGGGCATCGCCCGCTCGAGTGTCGTCTCGGGGGCAAGGACCAGCGCCGCCTCGAGCGCCGCCGGGTCCAGCCTGTAGCTCACGAGGCCGGGGTCGGTCCCCGTCGCGGCGGCCGTGATCGCCGCGGCAAGGGGGTCGTCGCCCGGCAGGACCGCCATGCCCCGCATGAGCGGCGGGAAGCGCGGCGCACCGTCGAGGATCGCGCCGGCAGCCATCTCAGGCCACCCCTTCCTCGACAAGGCGCCGCGCGATGCGGCGGAAGGCCTCGGCCTGCGGGCTTTGCGGCCGGGCGGCGACGATCGGCGCGCCGCCGTCCCCGGCCAGGCGGATGTCAAGATCGAGCGGGATCTCCCCAAGGAACGGAACGCCGAGCTTTTCCGCCTCGGCCCGGACGCCCCCGTGGCCGAAGAGATGCGCCTCGTGCCCGCAGTTCGGGCAGACGTAGGTGGCCATGTTCTCGATCATGCCAAGGACCCGGGTATTGGTCTTGCGGAACATGTCGAGGGCCTTGCGCGCATCGAGAAGGGCGACGTCCTGCGGCGTCGAGACGACGATCGCGCCTGTCACCTGTGTCTTCTGGGCAAGGGTCAGCTGCACGTCGCCCGTGCCGGGTGGCAGGTCCACGACAAGCGCATCGAGCTCGCCCCATTCGACCTGGCCCAGCATCTGCTGAAGCGCCCCCATGAGCATCGGGCCGCGCCAGATGACGGCCTCGTCCTCTCGGGTGAGAAGCCCGATGGACATGAGCGTGACGCCATGATTGCGCAGCGGCAGGATGGTGTTCGCGCCCGGCTTCGCCGAGGGGCGCCCCGTCACGCCCAGCATGCGCGGCTGCGAGGGGCCGTAGACATCGGCATCGAGAAGGCCGACGCGCCGGCCCTCGGCGGCAAGGGCGACGGCCAGGTTCGAGGCGACGGTCGATTTCCCGACCCCGCCCTTGCCCGAGGCGATCGCGATGATGTTGCGGATGCCCGGCACCGGCGCGGGGCCGGCCTGCGGCGTCGGGTGACGTCCGATCTTCAGGTCGGGCGGCGGTTTCGGCGCCGAATGCGCCGTCATGAGAGCCGTCACCTTGCCGGCGCCGGTGATCTTCTCAAGCTTCTCGACGGCTTCGCGGCGCACCGGCTCGAGCGTCTCGGCGCGCTCTGGCGGGATCTCGAGGACGAAGCGCACGGCGCCGTCGTTCACCGTCAGCGCACGCACGAAATCGGACGAGACGATGTCCTTGCCCGTCTCCGGGTCAATCACGGATTTCAGAATTGAAACAACGGCGTCGCGGGAAATGCTCATGAATCGCCTCCGGTTTCGAGCGTTCCTTCGACGGTATGGGTCAGGTCCAGCCCCTCGACCGTCAGGACCATCCGCGCGCGCAAGGGCCCCTTTGGCGCCCGCCCGGCGGCGGCCGCTTCGCGCAGGGCGGTCTCGACCGCACGCTGCGAGGTCACGCCAACCTGCTTCAGGAATTTCCTGAGCGACATGTTGAAGGCGTCGTCGAAATCTTCGGTCATGGCAACTCTCCGCTTCCCCGTGGCTTCGGCGGCTTGGTTTGCGCCGCATCCTGGTTCATTATCTGGTCAGAGGGTTCGCATGGCACAAGCGTCGGGGCAAGCGCGGATAGAAGGAAAGGACCGGTCTCGCCGGGCGCCGGTCGCGCCACTGGCGGCCTGCATTCTTGCCGCGGCGATCGCGTCGCTTCTTTTCTCGGCGGGAACGGCGCGGGCTCAGGAAGGGCGCCGCTTTGTCCTGTGCGCGCCGTCGGCGCTGGCCGAGAGCGGGTTCCTGAAATACGTCGTGCCGCGTTTCGCTCTGAAGATGGGGCGGCGGGCCGAGTTGATCGTGGACGCGCCCGCGGCGCTTCTGCCCCGCATCCGGGCGTTCGAGCCCGACGTCTGCCTTCTGCCGGAGGGCGAGGTGGCCGAGGAGGTGATCTCGTCGGGGCTCGGGACCGACCGGCGACGGGTCTTCCACATCGAAACGGAGGACGGCGAACCCGTGGCGAACTACCTTGTCGTCCTGATCGGGCCCGAGGGGCGCCAGGACGCGCGGGCCGACAATGCGCGCCTTTTCATCGACTGGCTGTCGTCCGACATCGGCCGGCGCACGATCGAGGCCTTCAAGCCGGCCGACGGCGCGCGCTATGTCCCCGGGGCGGCCGTCATCGCGCCCAGGGCGGTTGCCGAGCGTCCGGGCGATCCCGCGCGGGGCATGGAGATTGCGCATCGCGTATGCGGTCGTTGCCATGTCGTGTCCGAGCGCAACAAGTTCGGCGGCATCGGCTCGACCCCCTCGTTCGCGGCGCTTCGCACCATCCCCGACTGGGAAGAGCGGATGCGGACCTTTTTTGCCCGCAATCCGCATCCGTCCTTCGTGCAGATCGAAGGGATCACGGAAGAGTTCGAAATCGACCGTCCGCCCCATGTGCACCCCGTCGAGATCACCGAGGACGAGTTGAACGACATCATCGCCTATGTCGCCTCGATCGAGCCGAAGGACCTTGGCGCGGCGCTCCAGATCCGTTAGGCCCGGCCACCGCCGTTGCCGCCCGTTTCGTCACTGCCGCCGTTCCCGGTGCGGTCCGAGAGATAGTCTTCGGTCGTGCGGACAGGCGGTCTTGCGCCCATGGCAAATGGCTGGTTTTCCGAGTGATACTGGGCCCGTACCCGACAATCGTCGCACATCTGGATAAGTTTCGCGTTGTCGCTGTCGGTGAAAAGCGGGTGCTGGCCTGCAAGCTTTTCGACGATCCGATCGATGGTCGAGCGGACGCCAAAGGGCTTGCCGCAGCTGATGCAGGCGAAGGGCTCTTCCTCCTTCAGGATCCGCGCCGAAAGGGCGGCGGGCGAGAGATCGAGGCGCGGCGACAGGGTGATCGCTTCCTCGGGGCAGATCGTGGCGCACAGACCGCACTGGAGGCAGGCCGCTTCCGTGAAGCGAAGCTCGGGACGGTCCGGGTTGTCCCCAAGCGCGCCCGAGGGACAAAGCCCCGCGCAGGACAGGCAAAGGGTGCAGGCGTCGGTGTCGACGATGACGGTGCCATAGGGCGCGCCGTCGGGAAGGGGCAGGGGCGCGTCCGGAAGGTCGTCACCGGCCAGGGCGCGCGCGGCGTTGCGCGTCACCTCTCGCCGCGGGCCAAGGCCAAGGACCGGGGCAGGCGGGCGCGCCTCCGGGACCGTGCGCTGGCGAAGAAGTTCGGCCAGCGCGTCGGGGTCGCCGGCGGTCAGGATGTCGATCGCCTCGGCCGGCATGCCAAGCCCGGCCAGGACCGCGCGGGCAAGGTCGCGCTCGTGCTCGATGGTGGGCAGGTCGGCATGCGGTCCCGGCAGGACAAGGACCTCGGCGAAGCCGGCCGCAAGGGCGACCAGCATTTCGGTGTGCCCGAAACCGGCCAGCGAGGCTTCGAGCGGCAGGACATCGGCCGGCAGGCCGGGGCCGAGGCGCGCCACGAGGCTGATGAGCTCGGTCCCGAAACTGTCGTCGTGGACCAGAAGCCGGGGCCTGGTGCCGCCGGCAGCAAGAAACGCCTCGGCCAGCCGGTTGATCCGCGAAAGCGTCGCATCGACGGGCGGCGCGTCATAGCTGATGGCGCCCGAGGGGCACAGCGCCGAGCAGGCGCCACAGCCCGCGCAGACGGCCGGGTCCACGGCGACGCTGTCGCCGTCGGGGGTGATGGCGCCGGTCGGGCAGGCGTCCAGGCATCGACGGCATCCGACCTGTCCGGCCCGCGAATGGGCGCAGAGGGACGGCTCGAGGCGCACCCAGAGTGTGCGCTCGAAGGTGCCGACAAGATCGGTGGCGGCCAGAAGCACACGGCCGACGGCGGCGGTGTCCTTCGGATCTGTACGAAGATAGCCGTCGCGCTTCTCGTGCGCCGGGAACAGGGGCGCCCGGGCGCTCAGATCGACGATGATGTCGCACGCGGCCTCGGCCGCATCCGCCGGAACGTCGAATGCCAGGGGACCGCGCCCCTCTGGCCGGGCGGGGGCATAGCCTTCGACCTCGACCGAGAAGTTGCCGAAGGCCCCCCTTGCGCGGCGGATGCGGCCCAGGGCGACGTCGAAGCGCCGCTCGGGGCCAGGCAGGACCTCGGCCGGTTCGCTCAGAAGACAGGTTACCGTCAGCCGGTCCGCCAGCGCTTCGGCGGCGGGCAGGGCGGCTTCGGGCGCGCCGATCACCAGGCAGACGCCGTCGGATGTCACGTCCATGACCTTTTCGGGCGGCATCGGGGCGGCCGCGTCGGCCAGAAGGGCGGCCATCTTGGGTGCCGCCCGCCGTGCCTCGTCCGACCAGCCGGCCCGGTCGCGGATGTCGCAGGTGATGGGGGCCGGCGTCCCCAGTTCTTCGGCAAGGGCCTCGAACACCGGCGCTTCCTGGCGGCAGGCGATGACGACGGGGCCGCCGTTGTCGGCCGCAAGCGCCTCTGCCGCCTTCGCAATCTCGTCCGTGCAAAGGCGCGAGCACGGGGCCTCGACCCGGGCGCCGGTCGCCTTGGCGATGGCCTTCGCGTCAAGCGGCATCGTGCCGCCGCAGTCGCAAAGAAGGATCCTCGGGCGTTCGGTCATGCGCAACCTCCCCTTGCCGGTGGCCGGGCCCGGCTGTCACGCTGGACAGCCCGCCGCAGCCGGGCGCATAATGCGCCGACGGCCCGAGCCTAGCGCCTGCCGGGCGTTCCGTAAACGACTCTGACACAAGCTGATCCCGGAGCTTCAAGAATGGCCGCAACACACGGTGATGGAAGCGAAAACCCGCCCCGGAGCGAGGCGATCCCGGTCGGCGTCGTCGTCCGGCGGAGCCCGGCCGGGAACCGCTGGCTTCGCTGGCGGTGGGAGGTTGTCGCCCTGATCCCGGGCGACACGCGCACGGACTGGGCCGAGATGCGAAAGGCGGGCGACGTTACCGAGTTTCACGCCGGTTCCGCGATGCTCGAGCTGCACCGGACCGAGACCGAAAGCTATCTCGCTGCGCTCGAGGCCGACCCGCCCTCGGTCTTCGTCGTCTTCGAGCGTCCGGGCGGCTATGGCGTCACCGATGCCCGGCCGGAACTGAAGGTCGTCACCGTCTCGGCCTACGAGGCGCTCGATTATGCCGACAGCGGCGAAGAGGTTGTCGAGCGCCTGCCCATGCCGGCCGAGATACGCGCATGGGTCGCCGATTTCGTCGCCCGGCACCACAAGGAAGAAACCTTCGTGAAGCGCCGCCGCAAGCCGGCGGAATCGGGCGCGCGTCAGGACGGCATCGGCGATGCGCGCATTCGTCAGGCGGCCGACGTCTACCGCTCGCCGGCATCGCTCAAGGGACGGAAATGAGCGAAGGGGGAAAACGCGCGGACGAGGGCTTTCTGGGCCGCTGGTCGCGCCGCAAGCGCCGCGAGGGCGGGGCGGAAACGCCCGGTGGCCCCGAGGGCGAGGGCGCGACGACCCAAGGGCATCAGGGTCCCGCGGCCGGTAGCGCCGGGCAGGCGGGGACAGACGCCCGTCCGGCCGACGCCGGGCCGGCCGACACAGCCCCCAGAGAGGACGACGCGACCATCCTTCAGCGCCTGGGCTTGCCGCACCCCGACGAGCTCACCGATCCCGAGGCGCTGCGCCGCTTCCTGTCCGAGAAGGTGCCCGCCCATCTGC
>RFGD01000334.1 GCA_003696705.1 Alphaproteobacteria bacterium
AGAGGCCGGATCGGCGCGCAGCCGGGCAAGCAGGCTCTCTCGGACGGGCGCGGCGACGGGGTCAGAGGCAGACACGGTGCGATGGCTCCGGGTTTCGGGA
This sequence comes from Alphaproteobacteria bacterium, assembly GCA_003696705.1. Lineage (GTDB taxonomy): Bacteria > Pseudomonadota > Alphaproteobacteria > Rhodobacterales > Rhodobacteraceae > RFGD01. The sequence continues at coordinate 101 of RFGD01000334.1, forward strand.
AAGTCGGGGCTGGGAGAGTTGTCCGAAGCCGGCGGCCTTGTTGTGCGGCCGCCGGCCCGGGAGGAGAGCGCCGTCAGTAGGCGGCTCTCATCATCGCGATGACCTCATCCACGCCGATCAGGCCGGCCGGGAAGGCCTGGTTGATGACCTGGGTGAAGGTTTCCTTGGCCTGGCCCTGCATCTGCTGGACCGGGATGCCGAAGGTGTATTTCGCGCCTTCGTTGGCGGCGGCAAGCATCTGGAAATAGGCCGCGTTTTCTCCGGTGATCGAGGAGGGATCCGCCTTGATCCCGGTTTGCACGAGGTTCTTCTCGAGCCAGAGATTGCCGTATTCCGGCGTGGCCAGGAAGTTCAGGAAGGCCACGGCGATATCGGGATGCGCGCTGGCCGCGTTCACCACGAAAGAGCCGCCCACGGCGATGGTCTTGCATTCGGGACAGGCGGCGCCGGGCGGGATCGGACCATTGGCGATGCCGAGACGGAAGTCCTCGGGCTGGCCGCCCGCGTCGGGCGCCGCGAAGGCGCGCGACGGGTAGAAGCTGCCCATCTGGAACATGGCCGCTCCCGGCGCGGTGTGGAAATAGCGATGCGCCTCGCCCAGCTTGAGCGAGGAGAAGGATTCGGGGAAGGCGCCGGCGTCGATGATCGCCTTGGCATAGTCCAGCGCCTCGCGCACCCGCGGATCGTCCCAGCTGACGCCGTCGCCGCGGAGCAGCTTGCCGTAATCCTCGGTTCCCAGCTTCTTGACCAGGATTTCATGGGTCAGGAATGCCCCGGGATAGGGCCGGTCGCCCACGCCCTGCGACATCGGCGTGATGCCGGCCGCGCGGATCTTTTTGACCGCATCGACGAAGGCGTCGCCCTCGAGGCCGCCCACCGGCACCGTCACGCCCTGATCCTCGAGAACCGCCTCGTTGAGGTAGAGCTCCACCGTCCAGGCCTCGAGCGGAAAGCCGTAAACCCCGCCGTTCCAGCCCCAGACCTCGGTCGCCCAGGGTTCGATATTGTCCCAGTTGAGCTTGTCCGACAGGTCGAGGACGAGCCCCGACTCCATGTATTCCTTCTGGTCGGGTTCGGCATAGAAGATGTCGGGCCCCTGGCCGGCGGTCAGCGCCGTGCGCAGCGCGGCATAAAGCGGCTCCTTTTGATACCAGACGATGTTGATGGTGACGCCCGGGTTCGCGGCCTCGAAGGCGCGCGCGGCGCTTTCGACGAATTCGAC
>RFGD01000335.1 GCA_003696705.1 Alphaproteobacteria bacterium
GGCCAGTGGCTGGTGCATAATTCTTGTTTGAATGAGTTTCTATCGAAAGTAACTCCTAGTTCACGTTCAGGGACCAGAGCAATAATAGGCGAAGTTCCTGGAGATATAAATGAGGCAGAAAGAATGTTTCATAGCCTAGTGGATAGGGAAACAATTGAATGGTTACCCAATCAGAATCGTTTTAGAGGATTTACTTCTGATGGGTATGAGGTTGGTTTTCGGCCTATTACAAAATCGGGAACACCGGCCATTGATTTACATAGCTTATATGAAGCAGGCTTATCAGATTATAAATGGATTCATGTAACCCCTCCTTAAATTAAGGGTATATTAAGGTGAATAGTGATGACAAAATCATTTGAAGAAAACATCGAACACAGACTGTCTCAGCTAATCAATGAGAAAAATTTAGAAACTGCACCATTCAAAGATGATTTAAATGGCAGGAGATTGCTTTGGCCATTTGGTTTGAGGGATGATGGAAGCGAAATAAATTTAATTCAAGGAATAATAAATGCATGCCAACAAAATAACAAAGATGTTATCTATGTAAAACTAATAGGTGATCCCTCGTATTATGATGCGTATGGAAAATTCCATAAAAGAACGCAATACTACCAATTTAAGCTTGAAAATTTTGACAAATACTATAATGATGAATTAATTCAGGGTTCGGCAAGAATTATATTTGCTCAAAGTCAAGATTGGGTTCTAATTATCACGTTCGAAGGATTTGCATTGCTAGGAACCAGAAATGAGTTGATGAAAAAAGTAGAGGCAGTAATTCCTGAACTTTCGAAGTACTATAATCATCAAGATTTCCTGGACTACTGGGAAATGTGCAAGAAAAGAAATGGGGTGGATATTTCCTGGGTTAGCAAGTTATTGAAACATATTAATGTTGAATGATATCTAAATCAGGTAAGGGGGATTGATATACTCAATAGATAACAGTACCGTGCGGCCCCAACCCCATCACCACCCACGCCTACACCAGCCAGCGGGAGAACATGGAGATTGGCCTGTACTACTACAATGCCCGCTACTACGCCCCCACCC
>RFGD01000336.1 GCA_003696705.1 Alphaproteobacteria bacterium
ATGGCCGGCCTCGATCGCCTCGGCTGCGCGGTGAAGCTCGAGCACCATGATCCTGAGGATCTTCACGTCGATCTCGACGTCGGGCGGTTCGGCGGCAAGGCGTGCCCTTCGGATCGTCTCGGTCATGATCGTCGTCGAGGCCGCGATGACATCGGCATAGCCCGGGGGCCGGTCACCTTCGCGGGCAATCAGCGCGCCAAGCGCCGCCGCCATGTCAACGGGCAGGAACTGACCAAGGCGCACGGCAAGATCCTCGCGCCGTGCGACGCGCCGTTCGGGGGGCCAGAAGCGGCTGAACCCGCGGGCATTCGGGTTGACGGCGATGACGACATCGGCGCCCAGCGCCCGGCAGACCGAGATCGGCACCGGGTTCGCCATGCCGCCGTCAAGAAGCCATCGGCTGCCGACCTTGTGGGGGCTGATGACCCCCGGAATGGCGATCGACGCGCGCACGGCGTCGTGCACCCGGCCCTTGCGAAGCCAGACTTCCCGACCGGTCGCAATGTCCGTCGCGACGGCGGCAAAGGGCCGCTCGAGATCGTCGATCGAGTCCGGAACGCCGATATCGCCGAGGACGCGCTCGAGCTCTCGGCCCTGGACGAGCCCGCCCGAGGTGAGACCGACATCCAGCATGCCCGCCATCCGTGCCAGCGTCAGGTTGCGCGCCCACTCCTCGAGCGCGGCCAGCCGGCCGGCGGCATAGGCGGCGCCGACCAGCGCCCCCATCGAACAGCCGGCGACGACCTCGGGGACGATGCCAAGCTCGGCCAGCGCATTCAGCGCGCCGATGTGGCACCAGCCCCGCGCGCCGCCCGTTCCAAGGGCCACACCGATGCGAACGCCTTCCATCGCCGTCCCTCCCTGGTCCCTTGCGGCCCGCTGGCCCCGGCGGGCGTCCCGCGCCGCGCGCTATTCGGCGGCCACGGCCTTGCCGGCGGCAAGCATCTCCTTCAGATAGCGTCCGGTATGGCTTTCGGGCACTGCCGCCACGTCTTCCGGCGTCCCGGTGGCCACCACGCGCCCGCCACCGTCACCGCCTTCCGGGCCGATGTCGATCACCCAGTCGGCGGTCTTGATGACGTCGAGATTGTGCTCGATCACGACCACGGTGTTGCCCTGCTCGACCAGCTCGTGCAGCACCTCGAGAAGCTTGCGGACATCTTCGAAATGCAGGCCGGTCGTCGGCTCGTCAAGGATGTAGAGCGTCCGGCCTGTCGCGCGGCGGCTCAGCTCTTTCGAGAGCTTGACGCGCTGCGCCTCGCCGCCCGACAGCGTCGTCGCCTGCTGGCCGACCTTGATGTAGCCAAGCCCCACCCGCTTCAGCGCCTCCATCTTGTCGCGGATCGCCGGCACCGCCTTGAAGAACTCGGCAGCATCCTCGACCGTCATGTCAAGAACATCTGCTATGCTCTTGCCCTTGAAGCGAATTTCCAGCGTCTCCCGGTTGTATCTGGC
>RFGD01000337.1 GCA_003696705.1 Alphaproteobacteria bacterium
CGCCAGGGGCAAGCCCGCGAACCACATCCCCACCTCGAATGTCTGCGAGGACTGCCATACCCCGACGTCCTGGACGAACGTGCGCTTCGACCACTCGTCGGTGACCGGCGGCTGTTCGACCTGCCACAACGGTTCGTCGGCGACTGGCAAGCCCAACGGCCACTTCCAGACGAACCGGCAGTGCGACGAATGCCATACGACGACCCGCTGGAGCGGCGTGCGCTACTCGCACAGCTCGGGCAATTTCCCGACGGGCCATTCGTCGTCGATCGGCTGCCGCGATTGTCACATCGGCAATTCCGAGACGTCGGCCTGGCGCAATCCGGCCTATGCGCCCGACTGCGCGGGCTGCCATGCCCAGGACTTCAAGCAGGGGCCGCACAAGAAATACGAACAGCCGCAGACCGCGTATTACCGTGTTGACGAGCTGCGCGACTGCACCGGAAGCTGTCACGTATACACGGACGCGTCGATGACGCAGATAAAGAAGAGCAGGACCGGCGAGCATCGCGCCAGCAAGAAGGACTGGTGACCGATCGGTCAGCGGAAGGGGGCAACAGATGAAGTCGAGGTATATCGGTCTCGCGACCGCCATCATGGCGGGGGGCATCTTCCACGGGGGGTCGGCGCAGATATCGCCCCTGTGGGTGCGGTCGCTGCCTCCGGACACGAACGGCTGTCCAGTGCTCGAGGTCGGTTTCGACGACCGGCTCCAGCTGGGTCAGGCGGCGCCGGCCACGCCCGGGCGGGTCGAGGTGACCCTTGCCACGGTCGCGAGCGATACCGGGGCCGCGCCACCAAGACCCGTGACGCAGACGGTCTCGGTGCCGGCGTCGGCCGGGGTCGGCGCGGGGTCGCTGCGGCTCGATACGACGGGCGACGTGCCACGGCTCGAAATCCTTCTCGATCCCCAGGTCAAGGCGGCCGTTGCCGAAGGCGGCGCGGGCCGGCTGGTCGTGACGCTGGCCGCGCCCACGTCGCCGCCGTCCTGCCGCGCCGCCATGGGCGTTCAGACGGCGGCGGTCGTCGATACCGGGGCGAACCCCGTTGCCGTCCTCGACACGATCGAGGCCGAGCAGACGGCCGCCGCGGGCGCCGAAAGCGCGCTTTCGCCCGAGGAAGAAGCCGCCGTCGAGGCCGCCTATGCCCGCGCGCGCGAGGCGATCATCGCCGGGGACAACCGCACCGCCATCGCACAGCTCACGAAAGTCCTGTCGTTTCCCGAAAACCGGCGCACCCCGGCCGCGCAGGAACTTCTGGGCCTTGTCCGAGAGCGCAACGGCCAGTTCGCGCATGCCAAGGCCGAGTACCGGATCTATCTCGAGAAATACCCCGACAGCGAGGGTGCGACCCGGGTGCGCCAGCGGCTTGCCGCGATCGAGACGGCCGAATCCGCGCCGCCCGCACCTCTGCGCGAACCCAAGAGCGCCGTTCTGGCCGAAGGCGGGATCGAGAACGGCCTGAACCCCAACCTGACGCCGTTCGAGGAGGTCCGCGTCGAGCGGCCGACGACGGCGCGCTCGAGCGCCGTGCGTCGTCGCGCGCCGAAGAAGGAAGAAGAGTTTCCGAAGATCGAATCCTGGGGCAGCCTCAGCGCGACCTATTTCTACAATCAGGGCGCGACGGTCCTGAGCGAATTCGAAACCGGCCGCGAAACGAAGGATGACTTCGTCTTCGACAACTCGCTTGTCACGGCGCTCGAATATGAATGGACGAAGGAAGAGCGGGACCGAAAGCTCGGCTTCCGGATCTCGGCCGCGCATGACGCCGATTTCACAAGCGGCGGTGGCCAGGAGTTGCACCTGTCCCGCCTTTACGGGGACTACGAGCAGAAGGACACCGGGCTGGGTCTTCGCTTCGGGCGCCAGACGCTCTATTCGTCCGGGGTCTATGGCCGGTTCGACGGGCTGCGGGCATCGTGGACGGCGAACGACAAGGTGAAGCTGAACTTCCAGACCGGCTCGCCCGTCGACAGTGTCCGCGACAGCCTGTTCAAGTTCGACAAGGTCTTCTATGGCGTCAGCGCGGATCTGACGGGACTGCTGCCCGATCTTGACATCACGGCCTATGCCTTCGAGCAGCGCGTCGATTCCCATACCGACCGTCAGGCGGTCGGGTTCGAGTTCTCGCACACCTCGAAGAACCTGGTCCTGGCAGGGGTGTTCGACTACGACACCTATTTCAACGAGGTGAACTTTGCCCGGATCACGACGACGCGGAACTTCCCGGACCGCTCGTCCCTGTCGCTGACGCTCGACTA
>RFGD01000338.1 GCA_003696705.1 Alphaproteobacteria bacterium
CCTTCTGACGCGTCGTATATTTGCGATGCCCGGCTGCCTTAAATGCAGTCTAAATCCCTCTCAGGCTGCGAATCCCCTTCTGACACCAAACTCCCCTGTATCTAATGAGGAGAGAGTAAAGTCTAAATCCCTCTCAGGCTGCGAATCCCCTTCTGACGAGCAACTCTCGGAATAGTTGGAACAGAATTTAATAGTCTAAATCCCTCTCAGGCTGCGAATCCCCTTCTGACTAGTCGCAAACTATGCTCAGCCATGGGCGCTCTTTTAGTCTAAATCCCTCTCAGGCTGCGAATCCCCTTCTGACACCGTTTTTCAAAATCCACTTGGGCATTAGTCCTGTCTAAATCCCTCTCAGGCTGCGAATCCCCTTCTGACACCCTGGCAAGTTGTTCTACCACTTTTCCCAATCAGCGTCTAAATCCCTCTCAGGCTGCGAATCCCCTTCTGACTGAATACCCGTTTCAAGTTTTTTGTCCTGGCTATCTTGTCTAAATCCCTCTCAGGCTGCGAATCCCCTTCTGACACGCGTCGGCTTGTCCGAAGTCCCCCGCTGGGGAATAAGTCTAAATCCCTCTCAGGCTGCGAATCCCCTTCTGACGCCTATAAGAGTGGGGTTGTTGTTGCCGGCACTAGCAGTCTAAATCCCTCTCAGGCTGCGAATCCCCTTCTGACATATCTGATTGAGGCCACCCGGTCGCTGCTTGCCACGTCTAAATCCCTCTCAGGCTGCGAATCCCCTTCTGACGCTCCTATTACGGTAGACGGTGAATTGCAAACGGTGTCTAAATCCCTCTCAGGCTGCGAATCCCCTTCTGACACGGATGGTGGCGATCCTAGGGATGACCAATGGATTGGTCTAAATCCCTCTCAGGCTGCGAATCCCCTTCTGACCACGTCCGACGGGCATCGTCAGCCTCATTGGCAACGAGTCTAAATCCCTCTCAGGCTGCGAATCCCCTTCTGACCAACACATTAGAGCCGAAAGGCTAGCTTTTAGGAGAGTCTAAATCCCTCTCAGGCTGCGAATCCCCTTCTGACGTGGCGGCTGGAGAGACGCTGTTGAAGATAGCTTCGGTCTAAATCCCTCTCAGGCTGCGAATCCCCTTCTGACCGCCACCACCGCCACCACCGCCACCACCGCCACCACGTCTAAATCCCTCTCAGGCTGCGAATCCCCTTCTGACTGACGATTTTGCTGATCGTTTTGGTGTCCTACTATAGTCTAAATCCCTCTCAGGCTGCGAATCCCCTTCTGACTAGGGAATAATCTAGCAAGAAGGTGTGGGGACCAGAGTCTAAATCCCTCTCAGGCTGCGAATCCCCTTCTGACTTAGACTGCCCCCCCAGGATAGGGCGGGTGGTAAAGGAGTCTAAATCCCTCTCAGGCTGCGAATCCCCTTCTGAC